>CAYHQN010000020.1:0-43194 GCA_964358545.1 uncultured Tangfeifania sp.
GGCTGATATAGATAGATATTATAAGTAAAAATCATTTTAGTAAAGTAGAATTACTGAATCATACGCAAAAATTGGACAAAGGGTTCTGATGAATAATATTTACTTCCTAAATCATCATTATTAGACGACAGATTTGTAATTTTGAAGTTGCAGTACAAAAACCAACCTGACAAAAGGGAAGGAGGAGAAAAATGAAACTTTCTTTTAAAATCGATTACCAGACGACTTGGGGAGAAATGCTTTTTATTTCTGGCTCAACAACTCAATTTGGTCAGTGGGATCCACTTAAAGCGATTCCACTTAAAAATCAATATCCGGGAGAATGGCAATGTTTCATTGAAACTGAATCCAATTTTCTGGAATACAAATACTTTCTTCAAAAAAGTCCGGGCGTTTTCCTTTGGGAATGGGGCCCAAAAAGAAAAATAACACTAAATAAGGAGGTCGATGAAATTCGATTACGGGATTTCTGGCGCAACAGCAGTGATCCCGAAAATGTTCTCTATGCTGCCGCTTTCCAGAATGTGTTGCTGAAAAGGGCTGGTACTGAAAAAAAACGGGACAAAAAACTATCTCGGCGAACACTTCGTCTGCAACTTCATACACCCGCCATTCCTCCTGAATACAAGCTAGCTGTATTGGGGGCAGAAACAGCTCTTGGAGCTTGGAAAGAGTCCGAAGCCGTAGTTTTGGACGATAGCGAGGCCCCCTTATGGAAGGTCGACCTGGATGCTTCGAAACTCAAATTTCCAATGCATTACAAATATGTAATCTTCGACCCTGACAACAAACGCGTCATTGAATGGGAAGAGGGAAATAACCGGGTCATCAGGGATTTCGTGTGTCAATCGGACAACTCCATGAAGGTTCACACGGACGAAAAGTTCAGGCAAAACAGTGGTAAGTGGAAAGGGGCCGGTGTTGCTGTTCCTTTGTTCTCGCTCCGTACAGAGCACAGCGGTGGTATCGGCGAATTTACTGATCTCTGCCATCTGGTTGATTGGTCCAAAAAATGCGGACTTAAGCTGATTCAACTTTTACCATTGAATGAGACGGTCTCCACCCACAGCTGGGTTGACTCTTATCCGTACAAATCCATCTCTGTGATGGCCCTCCATCCGGTTTTCATCAATATTACCAAAATAGGGGTACTCAATGACGAAGCTTTGATGGTGGGTTTTATTCAGACCCTTGCCGGATTTAATGCCCAGGAATCTGTTCATTATGAAGAAGTTCATAAAGTAAAGTCGAAGTTCTTTAAAATGATTTTCGACCAGCAAATGGAATCCTTTCTGAAAAACCCGGCCTATCTTAAATTTTTTGAACAAAACAAAGAATGGTTGGTCCCCTATGCGGCCTTTTGTTACCTGAGGGATCAGAATAAAACTGCCAATTTCAGACAATGGAAAGAGTTTCAAAAGTATAACAAGGAGGAGATTCAAAAACTTGTTTCGCCAAAAAACAGGTGCTATCCCGACATCGCAGTTCATTTTTTCATTCAATATCACGCCCACAAACAATTGAGCGAATCAGTCATCTATGCACGTGGAAACTCAATTGTGCTGAAAGGTGATATCCCGATAGGCATTAGTCCCAACAGCGTCGAAGCGTGGACTCGGCCCGAACTGTTTAACCTTTCACAGCAAGCGGGCGCCCCGCCGGATGATTTCGCAGACCAGGGCCAAAACTGGGGTTTCCCCACATACAACTGGGAGGTGATGGCCAAAGATGGATACAAATGGTGGAAAAGCAGACTGAAACAGATGTCTCACTATTTCGATGCCTTCCGGATTGACCATATTGTTGGTTTCTTCCGGATCTGGGAGATCCCTGGCGCCCAGGTTTTTGGTACAATGGGCCATTTTAATCCGGCACTGCCCTTTTCGAGGGATGAAATTATCGATCGGGGAATTAGTTTTAACGAGGAACGTTTCACCAAACCATACATCCGCGACTACTTTATGCGGGGTCTTTTCGGTGAGTTTACCGAAGAGGTAAAAAACAACTTTCTATCGGAATATGAACCTGGAAAGTTCAACCTTAAATCTAATTTTTCAACCCAAAGAGAGGTTTGGGAATATTTTGAATCCAACAAAAGTGAGGATCAATTAAGTGGAAAGGAGAGCAGGATCCGCGACGGACTCTGCGCACTGATTGCAGAGGTACTCTTCGTTCGCGATCCATCACATCCGACCCATTTTCATCCGAGAATTGCGTTTCATGACACCAATTCCTACATGAACCTCAGCGATCACACCAGGTACCTGCTGGATGAACTCTACATCGAATTTTTCTACAGCCGGCACGATGAATTCTGGAAGGAACAGGCGATGAAAATATTGCCTGCTATCCTCGAAGCCTCCGACATGCTTGTCTGCGGTGAAGATTTGGGTATGATTCCGGCCTGCGTTCCGGACGTCATGAACGAACTTGGTATTCTGAGCCTGGAGGTGCAGCGCATGCCCAAAGATCCGAATATCGAATTTCTGCGACCTTCTGATGCTCCTTATCTATCAGTTAGTACTACTTCCACCCACGACACCTCAACGCTAAGGGGATGGTGGGAAGAAGATCCCGGAAAGAGTGAACGCTATTTCCGGACCATCATGGGAAATCATGCCGCATGCAACAAGGTAATGGAACCATGGCTGGCAAAGGATATTTTGCAGCAGCACTTATGGTCGCCGGCCATGTGGACCATCTTTCCAATTCAGGATTTGCTGGCCATGGACGAGGAACTCCGCCGCCAGGATTTTGAAGCCGAAAGAATCAATATACCGGCCGTCTCCTTGCACTATTGGCGATACCGTATCCATGTCACCATGGAAAAACTTTTGAAAGCCAATAGGTTTAACGCTGAATTGTTGAGAATGGTTACCCATTCGGGACGGAAATAACGGTCGATTTTCTTCATTCACCGATTAATCTCCTCAATTGGCCGATTTGTCCTTCAGTATCCTGGACAGTGAGACTACATTTGGGTCATAATTAACATTGTCTCACTTAATACCAATAGTTATGAATATCGTGAATGATCCCAATGACCGCGTATACAGCGGCAGAGAAAGAAGACACGGTGGTTCCGACTCAAGGGTTTTCCTTGGAGTCCTGTTTGTCGCCATCGGAATATTGCTAATCCTGGAAAACCTCGACTTTTTATCTTACGACCTTTCTCACATCCTGATCAGCTGGCCAATGCTGCTGATCGTCATTGGCATCTTCAACCTCAGCCGAAAAGCGACTTCTGCAGGGGTTATCCTGATTGGAATAGGTACCTATTTTATGCTGCCGCGGATTTTTGACCTGCCCGACCACTTCTTTCACAATTTCTGGCCTCTGTTTCTGGTCATCATAGGTCTCGTCTTTATCTTCCAATGGAACAGAAAGCCGGGCGTCCCTTTCAGATCTGATGTGGATAACAACGACATTCTTGATGAAACAGCCATTTTTGGTGGACGTAACCTGTCGCTGGTATCAGACCAATTCAAAGGAGGGAAGATCACTTGTATTTTTGGCGGATCAAAGATCAACCTGCTCTACTGCAAACCGGTTGAAGGCTGCGTTATTGATATTGCCACTATCTTCGGGGGTACGAAAATTATAGTTCCCGAAAATTGGAACGTAAAAACAGAGGTCGTTTCTATCTTCGGTGGTTTTGAAGACAAGCGCAGCAACTCAGTGATTTCCAGGGTCGATCAGTCAAAAGTAGTGACCATCAAAGGTGCAGCTATCTTTGGCGGCGGTGAGATTACATCAATGCCTTAACAAAAATGGAGAAAGCCGGTATCGTCAACAAGTATTCCCTGGTTTTTTACTGGATCGTACCCGTCACATTGGGGATCATCCAGGCAAGTTTCAACTATTACTTCGAAATCCTCCCCGTGGGGATTTCGCTGGTTGATGGTACTGTGTTCGGATTTCTCCTTGGGGCCTTTGGTATGGCCATCTGGTTTGTGGTAAGGTACAACAGTCCGGACGACAAACCTTTTGCACAACTGATCTCTACCCACCTGGCCGCATCCATCATCCTCTCGCTGGCCTGGGCTTATAGTTCGGCTTTTATCACACGTTCGTTAATTGCTTTCCCTGAATACCTTACTTACCAGGAAAATAATCTTCCCAACAGGATTTTCATCGGGTTCATTTTCTATACCCTGATGGCGACAGTGTTCTATCTCTACATTTTCTACAGGAAAAACAAGGAGAAGATTGACCGTGAAGTTGAGTTAAAGCAGGAAGTCAGGGAAGCAGTATTAAGGGCCCTGAAATCCCAGATCAATCCGCATTTTCTCTTCAACAGCCTCAACTCTATCGCCTCACTGACCCTCACCAATCCGGAGAAGGCACACGAGATGGTCATAGCATTATCCGATTTTATGCGCTATTCACTTCGGAAGCAGCACAATGAAATGGTGGCACTCGAAGAGGAGATCAACCACATCCGCCTCTATCTTCAGATTGAAAAAATTCGGTTTGGAGATAAAATGACCTACTCCTTCCAGGTCGAACCGGATTGTCTGGACTGTCAGATCCCTACCCTTTTGCTACAACCGCTTTTCGAAAATGCCGTGAAATACGGGGTTTACGAAGCATCCGAACAAGTGGATATTTCGCTTGTTGCCAGGAAAGAGGGAGATCATACCGTTCTGGTCCTTACCAACAATTTCGACAAAGAGGCTGCTCCTGTCAAAGGGGAGGGCATCGGACTGAAAAACGTGCAGGAGCGGTTGCGGCTGGTTTACAACAGCAACAACCTGATGGAAATTAAGGAAGAGGAAGGGAGATTTGTGATAACTATTTACCTTCCCTGTGAGAAAAATGTCACTTTAGATCACTCTAGTTCACTTTAGTCACTTTCTCGAAATGAATAAAATAAAAGTACTTATCATCGACGATGAACAACTCGCCAGGGATCTGCTGAAAAGCTACCTAAACAAATATTCCCGATTGGAAATTGTCGGGGAGTGCAGCAATGGCTTCGAAGGGGTACTGGCCATCCAGGAGCTGAAACCAGACCTGGTCTTTCTCGATATCCAGATGCCAAAAATTACCGGATTCGAGATGCTGGAGCTATTGACAGATCCTCCGGTCATCATTTTCTCGACAGCTTACGAAGAGTTCGCCATCCGCGCTTTCGAAGCCAATGCCGTCGACTATCTGCTGAAACCCTATCCGCTCGAAAGGGTACAAGTCGCCGTCGAAAAAGCCTTTAAACAAATTCAATCCGGTACCGGCAACAAGGAAGAGCTGGAAAACCTGAGCCAGACGCATGACGAAAAAAGCGGTCTGCTTACCAGGATTGTCGTCAAATCCGGATCCAAGATTAAGATCATCCCGGTCGAAACCATCGACTACCTCGAATCGGAAGATGATTTTGTGATGATCTACTGCAAGGAGGGCCATTTCCTGAAACAGAAAACCATGAAGTATTTCGAAAACCACCTCGACCCCAAAAAATTTATCCGCATCCATCGCTCCTGCCTGGTTAACAGCTCCCAGATCGCAGAGATTCAGCAATACGGCAAAGAGTCGTGGATGCTGCTGACAAAAAACGGGGCCAAATTGAAAATCAGTAAATCGGGGTACCTGGCGCTGAAGCAGTTTTTAGCTGATGGAAGTGATAATTAGTATCTTTCTGCAAACAATGAAAAATTTCACGCAAAGAACGCAAATGAAATCGCAAAGGACGCAAAGCGTTGCAATACAAGATCAATTATTCTCACGATAATTATATTGTTTTACCAATGGTTTTAAATCTATATTTTAATCCAATTTGCAATTCTGAATAATCCATGATCATCCAATATATCTTTGAGCTGCCTTCATAACTATAGGAACGATTAGGCCCATTCCTAAACATTAGCTCTGACCTGAGAGTCAAACATAACGATAATCGAGGGTTAATAAAATTTTTGATTTCGACCTTGGAAATCAACCCTGCTCCGATTTTCTTTGCTAAATCAAGATACCAGCTATAATAATACCTGTTAGGTACACCTGCTCCATACCAGATACTATTGTCCTCCTGCCCCCACACAAAATTATAAGATACCTCAGGACCTAGCGATACGGATAAAAAATCATTGTCCCTGAGCAATACTTGCATATTCAATCTCAGGGAAAATCGTTGTGAATTTACATCATATCTTGTAACATAATGAGAATATATATCTCCTCCCATCTCTTGAGTTTCAGTAGTAAAATGCGCATTGTTATAGTAATAATGAGCTCCAAGTCCTAATTTGAACTTTTTACCAATACCCTGTTGATACTGAAGCCCAAATCCATAGGCATCTTTAAATCTCATTTCTGAGGAAGAACCAATCGATCCGCAAACTTCGACTTCTTGTGCAAAGCAGGAAATTCCAATCAAAAGGAAAATGGAAAGACAAATCAGTTCTCTAAATGTTCTACTTTTTAGTAACATGTATGTTTAGGTCTAAAAGGTTAAGTAATAAATTGATTACGATTTTTAGGCATATGGCAATCGTACTCATTGGAATAAACAATGCTTCACCTGTTAATCCCTAAAACTCCATAAAGGATACCCAAAATTTTCATATAATTTTTATTTTATAATGTTGCCGGAATTCTTTTCTTTGCAGCGAGTCAACTGACACTGCATCCATGACCATCAAAGATTCATTTTTCTCAGATTTAGCCGCCAGCATCCATCCATATCTCCATTGGATCGGCCTGTTTGTGTTGGGTGTGATCTGCCTTTGGGGATTGATCAGCCTTTATAAACGCATGCGAACTTCGCCAACCAAAGGAAGAAAACTGACGTTGAAGGAGCGGCTAAGCAGAAGAAAAGCGCAAATTATCATCAAAGGCGACAGGTCCAGAAATCCAGATTACGTGACCATGTCGCTTCAAAACTACGGCATACGCCCGGTTGATCTGCAGGCACCCTGCCTGGTTTTCAAACGGTGGAGCAGTGAGCGAAAATTCAGGATCAACAACTTTGGTGGCATAGACGACTTTCCTATGTGGCTGGAACCGGGTTACGAAGCAACCTACCAAATCGGATTGAACCAGTTTTATGATCGTGCACCGGCCTTGAAGAGAGCCTGTAGGCTGAGTGCGGAGATCAGGGAGGTTTCAGGGAAAAAATTTGTTAGCCCGACCATCAGAATAAAGCTGATTTAACCATGAGAAAGTGGATCTTCAAAGATACTGACTTCAACAAATTTCCAGTTTACAATGGAGATGATCTTGGTGTAATCTGGTCTGAAGACTCTTTGTCTGTAAGGATTTGGGCTCCTGCTGCACTGGAAGTCTTGTTCAGGCTTTATTCTTCTGTGGATGCTGAATCTGCTGAAAAAGCCTTTGAAATGATCCGCTCTGAATCAGGAACCTGGACCACCGAACTGGACGGAAACTATGAGCAATACTTCTATACTTTTCAGGTTCGCGACGAAAAAGGGTGGCTGAATGAATGTCCCGATATAGGTGCAAAGGCTACCGGTGTGAACGGGTTGAGGGGTATCATCCTGAATCCTTCGACCACAAATCCCGAAAAATGGGAAAATGACAAAAGGTCACCGGTTGTCCAGCCTACCGACATGGTGCTATACGAACTGCATGTCCGCGATTTCTCCATCTCGCCCGATTCAGGTATAATCCACAAAGGCAAATACCTTGGGTTAACGGAATCCGGAACTACATCCCCGGAAGGGCAATCCACCGGACTGGATCACCTGAAGGAGCTGGGTATCACCCATGTGCACCTGCTGCCCATCGCCGACTTTTACACGATAGATGAGACCAAATCCACGCCGCAATACAACTGGGGGTACGATCCACTCAATTTCAACACGCCAGAAGGATGGTACGCGTCAGATCCTTACGATGGTTCTACACGGATCAAAGAGGTGAAACAGGTGGTGCAGGCCTTGCACGAGAATGGTCTGGGAGTGATCATGGATGTTGTTTACAACCATTCCGGTCTGATCTTCGACTCGTGGTTCAACCAGTTCGTACCCGGATATTATTACCGCCTGCGGGCCGACGGAACCTTGTCGGATGCAAGCGGCTGTGGCAACGAACTGGCCTCCGAGCGGGCCATGGTGCGAAAATTCATCGTCGATTCTGTTGCCTGGTGGGCAGAGGAGTATCATTTCGACGGCTTCAGGTTCGACCTGATGGGAATCCTGGATATTGAAACGATGAACCAGATCCGCAAAAGACTTGATCTGATCGACAAAAATATTTTCATCTACGGGGAAGGGTGGATTGCGACCGAATCGCCCCTGCCCGAAGCTTTTCGCGCCACTAAGCTGAACACTCCCCGGCTCGACCGAATCGCCTCCTTTTGCGACGACATGCGCGACGGGTTGAAAGGGTCGCCCTTCAACAGGTACAGCATCGGGTTCATCAGTGGATTGACGCTCAGGGAAGAGAAGATCAAATTCGCCATTACCGGAGCCATTGAACATCCGCAGATTTTCTACGATTACGTCGATTCTTCCCGGCAGCCATGGGCCAATTCACCGGCACAATGCGTTAATTATGTCTCCTGTCACGACAACTATACCCTGTTCGACAAACTGCAATATTCCTGTCCCGAGGCCTCCATGGAAGAGATTGATCGGATGACCCGTCTGGCCATCGGCATTCTGCTCACTTCGCAAGGGGTACCTTTCCTCCATTCAGGAATCGAAATGCACCGGACAAAAGGAGGTCACCACGACTCCTACCGTTCGCCTGACGATGTCAACCAGATCGAATGGAGCAGGAAATCGGAGTATCATTCGCTTTTCCTTTTCACCAAAAACTGCATTGAACTCCGTCGCCAGCATCCGGCTTTCCGCATGAGCGATCAGGAAATGGTCAGAAAGAAACTTGCATTTTTGGGGAAATACATTCCCGGAGTCATTGTTTACGAGCTAAAAGAGAACGCCAATGGAGACAGCTGGAAAAACATCCTTGTTTTTTTCAATGGGAACAACTATTCAGTTGAATTTGTGATTCAGGAGAAGCGATGGCTGATTGTTGCACAAAACGGGGAAATTCAGCCTCACGGCATGGGTCATGTCATCACCAACCTGGTGCGGCTGCATCCAATTTCCATGATGATCCTGGCTGAAGAGTAAACAAAAAAATACGGCGTTCGTGAAATTTGTTTACAATTCGTGTAATTCGTATTTTCTTAGAAGGCCCCCAGCAACAGGTTGATATCGTTGTCAGGTAGCGAAAGCGTTTTGGCAATGTCCCTGTTGGTCAGTATTCCGTTCAGGAGGTAAACCCCTTCACAAAAACCCCTGTTACTTTTGATGTATTCTGTAACACCTCCAGATTGCCCGATCCCAAGTAAGATGGGGGTAAATATGTTGCTGGCTGCGATAGAGGCGGTACGTGCAACCTTCGACTCAAGGTTTGGAACGCAACAATGGATAACACCATGTTCCTTGTAGGTGGGATTTTTGAGCGTGGTAATCCTGGAAGTTTCAAAACATCCCCCCTGAATAATGTTGAGATCGATGATCACCGAATTCTCTTTCATTCCCTCCACCATATCCTCAGGTACAATCATGTTGGGAACCTCATTCATGGGCATGGCACCCAGAACGACTTCAGCCGTTTTTAGCGCCTTTCGAAGCGCTTTGGGATGAAAAACAGAGGTTGAAATATGTTGCCCCAGCCTGGCTTTCAGGTTCATCAGTTTGTAGATTGAATCATCAAAAACCCTTACCACAGCTCCAAGCGCCATGGCCGTTCTGGCTGCCTGTTCGGCAACGGTACCCGATCCAAGAATGACTACCTCTGAAGGTGCAACGCCAGTCACCTCACCAAGAATCACACCTTTGCCATGGATGGAGCTAAGTAGTTCGCTGGCCAACACCATCGAGATATTTCCAATAATCTCACTGCTGATTTGCACCATAGGGGAGACGCCATGTTCATCTTTCAGGTACTCGAATCCGATGGCAGTAACCTTCTTGCGCATCAGTTTGCGTACAAATTCAGCGGTCATCAGGGAGAGGTAGACAGGAGAGAAGAGCAACTGGTTGCCTTTCATCAAATCAGTCTCATCACTGGTATAGGGAGCCATTTTGAGAACGATATCACACTGGTAAATCTCGGCTGCACTCTGGCAGATAACTGCCCCGGCTTCGGCATAAGCCCTGTCCGAATAATTGGCCTCTATTCCCGCACCTTGATGAATGAAAAGATTATGCCCTTGCGAAACCAGCACCTCCACCGACTGTGGTGTAAGAGGTACCCTGAATTCTACCACATTCCCTACATCCGGAATCCCAATGCTCAATTTGATATTTCGTTTCCCTGGCTTGTACAACTCCTCCTTGGGAATAAGTTTCTCCTTGGTCCAAACAGAAACATTCTCTTCTTTGCGATGGTTCATTTCTTCTATTATTAGGCTGCTTCAATTATTCTGGCTCCATTTACTGTCTCTAAGATAGAGATTTTAACTGTATTTATTGGAAGTAAAGGTTCAATTAATTCCGGCCATTCGATGAAACAATAATTATCGCTGAAAAAATACTCTTCGTAACCCAGGTCAAAGAGCTCCTCCAGACTTTTAATCCTGTAAAAGTCAAAATGATAAATTTCATTGGATTGTTCAGTCGCATAGACATTTATTAATGCAAAAGTTGGAGAGGTAACGTAATCTACTACCTGCAATTTATCACAAAGGGCTTTGATAAATGTCGTTTTCCCCGAGCCCATCTTCCCGTAAAAAGCAAAGAGCCGATCTGCCGGATGAGCTTCGAGAAATTTTTCTGCAACATGGTCTATTTCACTCAACGAATTGATCTCTGCCTTAAACATCTATTTGTTCCTCTTTTCTCCATCAATTTTAATCAAATATTTTTGATTAAAATCAGCTTCTGACAATCAATTTTATCTTAATTTTGAAAAAAATACAAAACTATAACCATGAACATTCCATCAGCATTAAAATACACGAAAGAACATGAATGGATTCGTGTTGAAGGAGATGTCGCCTTCGTCGGGATTACCGACTTTGCCCAGGGCGAACTTGGAGACATCGTTTACCTCGAAATCGAAACATTCGGTGAATCTCTGGAAATCGAAGAAGTCTTTGGCACCATTGAGGCAGTAAAAACTGTTTCCGACCTGTTTATGCCCGCTTCAGGAAAAATTGTTGAGATCAATCCACTTCTGGAAGAGAACCCTGAACTGGTTAACACTGATCCTTACGGAAAAGGATGGCTGATCAAGGTCGAATTGAAAGATGCTTCTGAGGTGAACAAACTTCTCACTGCAGAACAGTACGGTGCGATGCTCGAGGCATAGGTTGCTAAAATAAAAGGTCAGATTTTTTTGCATCTGACCCTGCTACAAATCCCGTCCTCAACGGGATTTGCTGTTTTATAAACTTTTAAGAATCCAGTCGAACCGACCTTCCAATTCTAAAAATTGCAGCTATATTTGTTACCAATAGGATCTCTCAAAAGAACATTTAACCACACAAAAGAATTCAACTATTACAACATGAAACATTTTTGCTTTCTCCTCTTTCTGATGCTTTTAATTGGCTATGCATCAGCTCAAAAGACCAATACATCACTGGTTGATCTCGTTAATCCGCTGATGGGAAGCGACTCCAACTACTCCTTGTCGAATGGCAATACCTATCCTGCCATCGCATTACCGTGGGGAATGAACTTCTGGACCCCGCAGACAGCCAAAATGGGTGATGGATGGATCTATGCCTATGATGCAACCAAAATTCAGGGGATCAAACAGACCCACCAACCCAGTCCGTGGATCAACGATTATGGCCAGTTTTCGCTTTTTGCCACGACCAATCGTCTAATCCTTGACGGGGAGAAGCGTGCCAGCTTTTTTTCGCACAAATCTGAAACCGTCAAACCCTATTATTACAGCGTATATCTCGCTGATTACGATGTAACTGCCGAGATAACACCAACAGAACGGGCTTCTATTTTCCGTTTCAAATTTCCTGAAAACAAGAATTCATACCTGATCATTGATGCTTTCGACAAAGGGTCCTACATTAAAATCATCAAAGGGGCGAACAAGATAGTTGGCTATTCTACCAGAAACAGCGGTGGCGTGGCCCCTAATTTTAAAAACTATTTTGTGGTTCAGCTGGATAAACCTTTCGCCGATGGAGCAGTTTGGAGCGATACCTCCATTGTGAAAAACAGCATTGAATTACAAGCCAATCATGTAGGAGCCGCCTTGCGTTTCGAAACAAAAAAAGGAGAAGTGGTTCATGCCAGGGTAGCCTCCTCCTTTATCAGCCTTGAACAGGCCGAACTAAATCTGAAAGAGCTTGGAAATGAATCTTTTGATCAGGTTTGTCAGAAGGGCAGGGCCATCTGGAACAAGGGACTCTCCTCTATTCTTGTAGAAGGAGGAACCAGCGACCAGCAAAAAACTTTTTATTCCTGCCTCTACCGTACCATGCTTTTCCCACGGAAATTTTTCGAGATGGATGCTGCCGGAAAAGTTTTCCATTACAGTCCGTATGAAGGAAAAATCCTACCGGGATATCTCTATACCGACAATGGATACTGGGATACTTTCAGGGCTGTGTTCCCGCTCTTCAATTTACTTCATCCATCTTTGAATGCACAGATACAAGAAGGCATGGTAAACACCTTCAACGAGAGTGGCTGGCTGCCCGAATGGGCCAGCCCCGGCCACCGAAATTGCATGGTCGGATCCAACTCTGCTTCCATTATAGCGGATGCCTACCTGAAAGGGGCCCGTGGTTACGACATCAACAAGCTTTATGAGGCGGTACTAAAAAATAGCGAACACGAAGGCCCTTTGACATCTGTTGGCCGAAAAGGAGTTGATTATTACAACCGTTTGGGATACATTCCCTATGATGTAAAAATCAACGAAAGTGCAGCTCGTACCCTGGAATATGCATATGACGACTGGACCATCCTGCAACTGGCAAAAGCCCTGAAAAGACCCCAACAAGAGATTGACCTTTTTGCCAAAAGATGTCAGAACTACCGGAACCTCTTTGACAAAGAGACCAAACTGATGCGTGGGAAAAACGAAGACGGTACCTTCCAGAAACCTTTTAACCCCTTCAAATGGGGCGATGCTTTTACCGAGGGCAACAGCTGGCACTATACCTGGTCGGTATTTCACGATATTCAGGGACTGGCCGACCTGATGGGTGGAAGAAAAGAGTTTGCGAAGATGCTGGATTCAGTATTTGTGGTTCCTCCCATTTTTGATGCTTCATATTACAGACAGGTGATCCACGAAATCAGGGAGATGCAGATTGCCAACATGGGCAATTATGCACATGGCAATCAACCTATTCAACACATGATCTATCTTTACAATTATGCCGGTGAGCCCTGGAAAGCGCAATATTGGGTACGGGAGACCATGAACCGCATGTACAATCCGGCTCCCGATGGTTACTGCGGTGATGAGGACAATGGACAGACATCGGCCTGGTACGTTTTCAGCGCTCTCGGATTTTATGCCGTTTGTCCCGGATCGGACCAGTACGTTCTGGGCGCTCCGCTGTTCAACAAAATGACTTTGACCCTCGAAAACGGGAAAACCATCGTCATAGAAGCTCCGGAAAACTCGGCGGAGAACAAGTACATTCAGGAAATGACCATCAATGGTAAACCTTATTCAAGGAACTGGCTCAGTCACAAGGAGCTAATGAAAGGGGCAACGTTGAATTTCAAGATGGGAGCAATGCCCAACAAAGCACGAGGTACCAAAGAAGAAGATTTTCCCTATTCATTCTCGACAGAGAAAAAATAACGTTAAACTTCATCTTCCTATTTGAGCTAGCCATGACAAATTTATTCCCCAAAAGAACAATTATTGTACTGATATTCATTTTATTGGTACATACTGGATGTTTCGCGGATGTTGATCTGCCAAATAGTAAGGAAGTTAAAAGAAGCACGCTTGTCCAGGGATTTGTGACACCACCTGATTCTACCCGTCCGGGAGTCTATTGGTACTTCATGGATGGCAATATCTCCCGAAAGGGAATGACTGAAGATTTGGAATCGATGAAACAGGCCGGCATTGGAAGTGTCATCTTCCTGGAAGTCAATGTGGGTATTCCCAGGGGTCCGGTTACCTTTTTGAGCGATGAGTGGCAGGATCTTTTTAAACATGCCGTCAAGGAAGCCGAGCGGCTGGGAATATCGCTGACACTTGGTTCAGGCCCGGGATGGGCCGGAAGCGGAGGTCCGTGGGTAGGGCCGGAACAGTCCATGCGACACCTGGTTGCTTCAGATACGCTGGTCATGGGGCCTTTCCAATTCAATTCCAAACTGGCAATCCCAAAACCAAAAAAACCTTACTTTGGTTATGGCGCCCTAACCGACTCGCTGCGAAAGAAATGGGAAAATTACTACAAAGATGTTGCGCTCCTGGCTTTCCCTACTCCTGAAAATGACGTTAAAATTCCTGATATAGAAGAGAAAGCGCTCTATTACCGTGCCCCTTACTCCTCTGTAAAAGGAGTGAAACCATTCCTGCCAACACCACTGGTTTATCCAGAAACACTACCGGGAACTTTCATTCCAAAAGAGAATACCCTGGATATTACCTCCTATCTCAAAGCCGATGGAACACTTACCTGGGATGTACCGGCGGGTAACTGGACGATCATGCGGCTGGGGCTACGGAACAACGGCGCTGTGACCCGTCCTGCGCCACAGCCCGGTCTTGGATTCGAATGTGACAAGATGGATACTATCTCATTCAACCTTCATTACGAGGCATTTATGGGAAAATTGTTGCAGAAAGTCGGGCCAGGGAATCCTGCCTCCTCCGGTGGATGGAAAATGATTCACATCGATAGCTGGGAGATGGGGGCGCAAAACTGGAGTGCCAATTTTCGCAAAGAATTTAAGCACAGACGCAGATACGATCCCTTGCCTTACCTGCCTGCCTATTCCGGATCCATTGTAGGCTCCTGGGAAATCAGCGAAAGATTTTTGTGGGATATTCGTCAGACAGCACAAGAGCTGGTGGTGCTGAACCATGCACAACACTTCAAAGTCCTGGGGAGGCGCAGCGGACTTCGGCTCTCCATCGAACCCTACGATATGAACCCGACTGCCGACCTCGAACTGGGAGCTGTGGCGGATGTTCCGATGTGCGAATTCTGGAGCAAAAACTACGGCTACAATACCTCCTTCAGTTGCATCGAAGCAGCCTCTATCGCCCATGTCCTGGGCAAACCTGTTGTTCAGGCTGAGGCCTTTACTGCCGAAAAACAGGAGGGATGGAAACTCTATCCGGGGGCCATCAAAGATCAGGGCGATTGGGCTTTCGCGACAGGTATCAACAAATTTTTCTACCACACTTTTGCCCATCAGCCCCTCGATGATAAGCTCAAACCCGGCATGACCATGGGCCCATACGGCGTGCACTGGGACCGCAACCAGACCTGGTGGTCAATGTCCAAGGCCTACCATACCTACATTGCCCGCTGTTCCTATCTTTTGCAGCAAGGGAAAAACGTGGCAGATATCCTCTATCTGACTCCGGAAGGTGCGCCGCAAGTCTTTCGTCCGCCGCTCTCTGCCCTGACAGGGAATGATACGCTGCCCGATCGGCGCGGGTACAATTTTGATGGCTGCTCGCCCGGCATGATTAAAAAAGCATCCGTGAAGGAGCACAAAATTATCTTTCCTGACGGAGGAAGTTACCGGCTTCTGGTATTGCCGCAAATTGAGACCATGACTCCTGAGTTGCTTAAAAAAATTGAATCGCTGGTTAGGGCCGGGGCAAATATTGTTGGAATTCCACCAAAAAAATCGCCGAGCCTGGTCAACTATCCGGCTTGTGATGAAGCAGTTTCAAATACCGCGGCAAAGATGTGGAAAAGCCATAACCTACCGGGAAATCTGCAGGCTTATTCCTACGGATTGGGCAAAATTTTCAGCAGTAGCAGCTTCACGGTAGTGGACTCGACCAAACCCTATCCGGACTACGAACAAACTGCAGGGATTTTAAAGCAATTGAATGTAGTTGAGGATTTTAACTCGAATGGCCAGGTTAGGTATGCACACCGGACGATGCCGAACATGGAAATCTATTTTGTCTCCAACCGCTCAGGTGAAAAAATCAATTCGCAATGCAGCTTCAGGGTTTCAAACGGATCTCCCGAAATATGGGATCCACTGACAGGTGAAACCAGATTGCTGAAAAATTTCTCGCGTCAGGGGGAAGTCACCAACATCCCGATCCAATTCGAGCCAAATCAAAGCTTTTTTGTACTATTCGATTCGGAAAAGCAGGAAATCCCTCCTATCAAACCTGCTGCAACAAACTTTCCTGAGCATAAAACGATTTTGACTTTGGATGGTCCCTGGAAACTAAATTTCAACGCCAATGCAGGCGGACCCGGAGAAATCCTTTTTGACAAGCTCGAAGATTGGACCAAACGGCCGGAATCCGGGATCAAATATTATTCAGGAACTGTCTCCTATCAAAAACCCTTCACCCTCACAAAATCGATGTTTGCACAAGCCACACCTCTCTGGATCAATCTTGGAGAGGTGTTTAATCTGGCAGAAGTTAGCCTGAACGGCATTGATCTGGGAACGCTATGGACGGCACCCTGGAGCACCGAGATAACCAAAGCAGTCAAAGAAGGCGAAAATTTACTAGAGATCAAAGTTGTCAATCTTTGGCCCAACCGTTTGATCGGTGACGAGCAAATCCCTTCCGATGGCATCGCCAACAGGAAGTGGCCTGATTGGCTGCTCGAAAACAAACCCCGTAATTCCGAAAGAATCACCTTCGCCACGTACAATTTTTACAAAAAAGATGCACCTTTGTTAAAGTCGGGACTCCTGGGGCCTGTTCGCATTTTGGCCGAAGAGTTGAGCCAATGATAGAAAGACTGATTTCAGATAACAACTAACAAATAACTACCATGATGACTAAAAACTACCATTCTCAAAAGACTTTTTGGTTGATCCTTGGATTGACACTTTTCCTTTTTACCGGATGCAGCAAAGAGCAAAAAAAGGAGATTAGCAAAATCAACGACTTTGCTTCCCTGCAATCCAAACTTCAGGATCCTCCCTCCGAATACCGCAGTGCCCCCCTGTGGGACTGGAACGACAAGATCACCGAAGAGGGGATAGATTTCCACATGAAGAAATTCAAGGAGGGTGGCTTGGGTGGCATTTTTGTTCATCCACGACCCGGTCTGATCACAGAATACATCTCTGAAGACTGGCACCATCTCTTTGATTATACTGTTAAGAAGGGAAAGGAACTGGGGATGAAGGTATGGATTTATGACGAAAACAGCTATCCCAGCGGATTTGCCGGGGGGCATGTTCCGGCTGAAATGCCTGATTCTTATACACATGGAACAGGTATGAGCTGTTTGGTACAGGATACGCTCAAAACTGACACAACCAAATATGAGGTGGTTCTTAAACTGGTGAACAATCAGTTCAAAGAGATCACCACCAACCTCAAAGAGGAGCAGGGAAGGATAGGAAAGTATTATCTTTTCACAAAAACATTTGCCAAAAAAGGTTACTGGATGGGTAACTTCCCCTATGTGGACCTGCTCTACAAAGGGGTAACCGAAAAATTCATGGAGGTGACCATGAAAGGTTACGAAAAGTACAACAAAGCCGATTTTGGAAACACCCTGCCGGGGATCTTCACTGACGAGCCCAACCTCGAAGCTGCTCTCGGAACAAGAACTTCTTACCGGTGGACTCCCGATCTTTTCGCTGAATTTCAAAAACGCTGGGGCTACGATCTGAGAATCAACCTCCCCTCTTTGGTGGACGAAACAGGCAACTGGAAGAAGGTCCGGCACGATTACTACACCACGCTGCTCGAAATGTTTATTGACCGTTGGGCCAAACCCTGGAGCAAATATTGTGAAGAGAACAAACTCCTCTGGACAGGTCACTACTGGGAGCATGGCTGGCCAAAGCCGACCGACGGATCTGACGAATCCTCCTTTTACATTTATCACCAGCAACCGGGCGTTGATATGCTCGGAAACACCTATACTCCGAATGGTCTGGGAGGTCAATTCGGTAATACGCGGGCCATCCGCGAACTGCACAGTGCCGCCAACCAGGCAGGTCACAACCGAATGTTGAGTGAAACCTACGGCGGGGCAGGTTGGGAGATCAATTTTGCCAATTTTAAGCGATTGGTCGACTGGGAAGTTGTTTTAGGAGTCAACTTTGTCAACCAACACCTCTCCTATTTCACCATCAAAGGGGTTCGCAAATTCGATTATCCGCCTAGTTTTTCCTACCACGAACCATGGTGGGAAAACTACAAACCCATGGGCGATTACATCGGACGTATCTCCATGGCCATGTCAACGGGTGAACAAATTAACAAAACATTGGTGCTGCAACCCAATACCACCGCCTGGAGCTACTTCTCCCGAATCGTAAAAAATGCCACCATCGACACGATCCAGGACAATTTCAAACATTTTGTCTTCCTGCTGGAAAGGGCGCATTACGAATATGATCTTGGATCAGAATTGGTTTTACGAACCATCGGATCTGTCAACAATGGGAAGTTGGTAATAGGGAAACGTGCGTATAGTTTGGTCGTCATTCCTGCCACAATGGAAAATCTCGATCAGAATAGTTACAAGCTGCTTCAGGAATATCTGCTTCAGGGTGGCAGAGTTCTTTCTTTTACGCACAACATTCCCCGACTGGATGGAGCCGAAAGCAATCTGAACAACGAATTAATGACAGCCTTCTCCAAACAGTGGAGTTTCTCGAATGCTCCAGATGATGAAATTGCCAGGACAGCTCTGAGAGATCCTGATTTTGATATCACTGAATCCCTGCCACTCACAGGCGAACTTTACCACCAGCGCAGAATCCTGAAAGACGGAGAACTTCTCTTCTTTGTAAACACTGATACCACTCAAAATGTATCGGCAACAATCACTGGCAATGGCAAGAGCCTGGTAAAGATGGACCTCAATGATGGAAGTTGCTCATTGGTTCCTGTGAAATCCGAAAATGGACAAATCAGTTTCGACATGGAACTACCTCCCATCGGAAGCGCCCTCTATTTCCTGACCAAAACAAACACTGCGGCAGTTTCAGCTTCAGCCATTGCAGCAACTGCAACAGCTGCAAACGGATCAGAAATTCCTATTGAAAATCCTGTATCGGAGCAAGTAGAAACTACAGTGAAGCAGGAGGCGGACAACGTTCTGGTTCTCGACTTCCTTGATTTAAAAGGGAAAAAAATCGATCTGAAGGAGACTTACTTTATGAAAGCCATGCACCAGCTTTACGACAGCAGCGGATTCAAAATGGGCAATCCATGGCAACATAAGATTCAGTACAAACAGGATTACATGACCCTAGACACCTTTAAAACCGGATCAGGTTTTGAGGTGAATTACCATTTCAATGTCGCTGCCGGGGCAGATTTAAATGCGTTATCGGGTCTTGATGCAGTGATCGAACGTCCCGAATTGTGGGATCTCTTTCTCAATGGTACGAAACTCACAAAATCGGACAAATGGTGGATCGACCGTGAATTCTACCGTTTCCCGGTAGGAGGTCATCTAAAAGCAGGTGAGAATATCCTCACGCTGAAAGCAGAAAAAATGTCGGTACATGCTGAAATCATGCCTGCCTATCTGGTTGGTAATTTCAAATTGACCCCGCTCAAGCAAGGTTTTGAAGTGACCAACGGCTCTATAAATGCTTTGGGTCCATGGAAAACACAGGGTTTCCCATTCTATTCCCAAAAGGTACTCTACACACAGAAATACAAAACGCTTCAATCCGGAAAAACCTACAAACTCAAACTGAACCGTTGGAACGGAACGATGGCAGTGGTATACCTGAATGGCGTCAAAACGGGTCTGATCACAACTTCTCCATTTGAAATTAGTCTTCCGGCAAACCTAAAAACTGATGAAAATACCCTCTCTGTCGAGGTTATAGGTAGTCTGAAAAACACCTTCGGCTTTCTGTACAAAAGCAGTACAGGCAGATGGATCATTGGTCCGGGAGATTGGGATGTTGCCCCTGCGACGCTTCCATCACTGGATCAATACTTCCTCCTTGAGTATGGATTGTTCGAACCCTTCAGCCTGGTTTCGATGAATTGAATGCATCTTACAATACTTTGTGGACCTTCGTGGTAACCTTTGTGCCCTTCGTGGTTAAAAAAAATATACTGAAATGAAGAAAATAGGCCTCTATCTAATGATTTTGCTGCTTTTCTGCGGCTCCTGCGATTTTTTTGTAACAGGAAAATCAACTCCCACGGAAAAGAGCTGGCAGGAGAAATTCAATGCGGAACTCCCCCTGCTTGGACACAGAAACTGGATCCTGGTAGTCGACAAAGCCTTTCCAGCCCAGACGGCTACCGGCATTACCGTTATCAATACAGGTGAATCATTACAGGATGTTTTGCAGTTTACCCTGCAAAAAATTGATCGGTCGCTGCACGTCAGACCGGTAATTTATACTGATAAGGAATTGAATTTCATCACGCCACAAATGGTCCCTTTGGTAAATGGCTACAAGAAAGAGCTGCAAAAAACGCTCAAAGGCATAGAGCCTCAAACGCTGCTGCATGATTCGGTATTTGTGAAAATCGACCAGGCTTCCAAACTTTTTAAGGTGATTGTTTTGAAAACAGAAGAGACCATTCCCTACTCTTCCGTCTTCATCCAACTCGATTGCAAATATTGGTCATCAGAGAATGAAAAAGCAATGCGGGAGTTGATGAAAAATTGAAACGGGGAAACAGAGAAACATAGAATTGTTTGAAAAGTTTGAAGGGTTTAAATATTGTTTGAAGGGTTTAAAAAGTTTATAGGGTTATAACATTTCAAACATTTCAAACATTTCAAACATTTCAAACATTTCAAACATTTCAAACAATAGCAGTTTTTATGCTTGAAAATATAATTTTTGATCTTGGAGGCGTTCTCTTGAATATAGACATGGCCCAAACCAGAACAGCCTTTGCCCGGCTCGGTTGGAAAGAGGAAGACTGGAAAGGTATCAACCAGAGTGGCCACCTGATTTTCGAAAATCTTGAAATCGGATTGGATTCTCCGGCCAAGTTCAGGAAGAAAATAAGGCAGATTCTGCCTTCCTCTCCGACTGATGCTGAAATTGATTATGCCTGGAATGCCATGCTGCGGGATTTTCCCATTGAAATTGTCAATTATCTGGTCAAACTAAAAAGCAAATACAGGCTTTTTCTGTTGAGTAACACCAACGAATTGCATCTTCAAAGATTCAAAGATATTTTTGAGGGAAGCTTTGGTTATTCCATCGATCAGCTTTTCGAAAAATGCTACTATTCGCATGAAATAGGGCACAGAAAACCCAATTCTGAGGCTTTTACTGTGCTTTTGGATGATGCCGGACTGGATCCTGAAAAGACCCTTTTTGTAGATGATTTGAAACACAATACCGAAACAGCCGAAAAGCTTGGCATGAAAGTTCTTCACATTGAGCCTGGGACGTTGATGCAAAGACTCCCTGAATACCTTGAGGATTGAAGCCTAATCTTATTATCTTATTTCAAAATGATCATAAAAATAAGATAATAAGATACTGATCTCCTTACATCCACCTTTCTACTAAGATTAATTATAAAAATAAGGTTTATATTATCCTGATTGCGAAACTTCGCTCAGAGACCGGTCTCATCTTCTCCGTCGTCCTAGTCATCCTAGTCGTCCCAGTCGTCCTCTCGTCAGTCCTTCCTCTTCGGCTCCTTCCACTCGCCACTCTCTTTGATCAGCTTTTTCAGCTCTTCAACCGCATGCTCAGTAGACACATGTCGCTGAATCAGTTTTTGTCCTTTGTAAAGGTTGATGGTCCCTTTTCCGGCACCTACATAGCCATAGTCAACATCCCCCATCTCACCAGGACCATTTACAACGCAGCCCATTACCCCAATCTTGAGATTTTTCAGGTGTTTGAAGTTTCTTTTAATCTCGGCTACGGTATCCCTCAAATCAAAAAGGGTGCGGCCACAACCCGGACAAGAGATAAACTCCGTTTTAGTTACCCTCATGCGGCTGGCCTGAAGGATGCCAAAGGATAAATTTTTAAGTTCATTGTAGCCAATGTTTCCATCGTTGGAAATCATGATACCATCGCCATATCCGTCGATAAACAGTCCACCCAGATCTGTACAGGCAGCCACCAATAAATCTTCGTAATTATTCTTTCGGTAGGAACGGTGCAGAATAACCGGTATTTTGCAGATATGCGCATCCAATTCCATGAAAAAAGCACGCATTTCGGCAAAACTATTTAGGTTATTGCTCTCCATGATCAGTACCATTTTCCGCTCCCGCTTCAGTTTCTCAATGGTTTCCGGATTCCGTTCCTTGAATCGGTCGTATTCCGCCTTGTTGACCCGGACGAATCGCATCTGATTGGCGTAGAAATCGTTGTATAAGTACTCCTCCAATGTCAGGATGGCATACTCTTTGCCGGATTTATCCAAAATCTGCTTTCCATCATAAAAATATTCAGGTTCGGTTCCTGAACTTATGGTTTTGATCTCGTCAATACTGTAATTGTTCAAATTGGCAATAACAACAACTGGTTTCTTACCTCCAATATCGTTGACCGGCCGGTTAGAGCGTCTTTCATATTCGAAAGGATTGGTCTGGGCAACCAACGGTGCAGTAATCGGTGCATGTAATTCACGATCCTTGAAAACGTTTACCAGTTTTCGGGCAAAAGGAATCTCATCCGCCGGATCTTCCGTCAAGGAGACCCGAATGGTATCACCAATTCCGTCTGCCAGCAAAGCCCCTGAGCCAACAGCCGACTTAATACGACCGTCTTCTCCCTCTCCCGCTTCAGTAACGCCGATATGGAAAGGGAAATTCATCTCTTCAAGCCTCATCCTGTAATTCATCAGTCTGACAGTATATACCATTATTCGGGTATTGCTTGACTTGATGGAAATGACAATGTTGTGATAATCTTCTGCTTTGCAAATCCTAAGAAATTCCATCACTGACTCTACAATGCCGGCCGGTGTATCCCCGTATCTGCTCATGATCCTATCAGAAAGTGAGCCTTGGTTGGCGCCAATTCTCAGGGCAATGCCCCGCTCTTTACAGGCACGGATAAATGGGACAAAACGTTCTTCAATCTTCTTCAGTTCCAGCCGATACTCGTCATCAGTGTAATTAAGCTGAACAAAAACAGCCCGCTTATCATAGAAATTACCCGGATTGATCCTTACTTTACACACATTCCTGATGGCAATATCGGCTGCAGCCGGGTTAAAATGTATATCGGCACACAGGGGTTGCAGATATCCTCTGCGATCGAGCTCGTTCCTGATATTTTTAAGATTTTCAGCTTCACGGACTCCCTGAACTGTTACACGAACCAGATCGGCACCTGCATCAATGATCCTGATAATCTGATTAACTGTTTTTTCGGTATCATTGGAATCAGTGTCAGTCATGGATTGAATCCTGATCGGCTGACCGGAACCCATTC
Source organism: uncultured Tangfeifania sp. (assembly GCA_964358545.1). Taxonomy (GTDB): domain Bacteria; phylum Bacteroidota; class Bacteroidia; order Bacteroidales; family Prolixibacteraceae; genus CAINVV01. Next base: position 23,496 of record CAYHQN010000020.1, read on the forward strand.
TGACTGAGCCAATGTTGACAGTTGCTGTCTCCTGTCGTTTGTAATGCAGCAAATTATCGATGAAGTTAAAACTTTGGTTCATACGCAAATAATTCATTTTGTATGATTCCCGAATCCTCGGGAGAAAAGACATGAATGAAAAGATTTAGTCTAATTTGGTTATTTATTATCAATCAGGGGTACTTCATCCTACCTGAAAAATCTTTCCCTACTGCCATGGCAAATTTATCCTTTTATTTTGAATAAATTTGACCCAAAATTTCAACTACATGTCTGTTATTGTTGAAGATGTTTCCAAAAGCTATGGGAGTCAGCCCGCACTCGATAAAATCTCCTTTTCAGTCGAACCGGGCAGCATCATGGGAATTCTGGGTCCAAATGGTGCCGGTAAGTCTACCCTCCTGAAAATTATTTCCGGTTATCTCCGTTCTACTTCAGGATCAGTGAAAATAAATGATCAGGAAGTTGATCCTGAAAACCCGGAAATCAAAAAATTCATTGGTTACCTTCCCGAGAATAATCCACTTTACACCGATCTCTATGTTCGGGAGTATCTGAACCTGGTTGCTGGATTTTACAAAATTCCAAACAGGAAAAGCAGGATCCAGGAAATGATTGAAATGACAGGACTGGAATCCGAGGTATTCAAAAAAATAGGGACTTTGTCAAAAGGATACCGCCAGCGGGTTGGGTTGGCGCAAGCCCTGCTTCATGATCCTGCGCTGCTGATCCTGGATGAGCCCACTTCCGGCCTTGATCCGGCCCAATTGGTCGAAATCAGACAGTTGATACGGAACATCAGCAGCAAAAAAACGGTCTTGTTATCCACCCATATCATGCAGGAGGTTGATGCGGTATGCGACAGGGTGCTAATTCTGAACCTGGGGAAAGTGGTGGCCCTGGAAACCCCTGAAAACATAAAAAAGCTTACTTATCAGAAAATCAGGAAGATTCTGGTAGAATATGGTGAGGCGGTTCAGGTTCAATTATTTGAATCAATGAAGGGAGTCATAAAAACTGAACAACTTGGCACCAATAAATTTCTGGTATTCACTTCAGGTGATGACCTCAGACCTGCCCTGTTCAAGCATGCGGTGAAAAACAATCTGACCCTTCTCACCCTGCATGAACAGGAGTCTTCCATGGAACATAGTTTTCTGGAACTCGTTAAATAAGAGAGATAACTATTACGACATGAAGTACACCATCCTTCTTTCGCTGCTGATACTGTCAGCTTCAGTTTCCTTAAACGCCCAACAGGCAAAAAAAACCAAAGGTCAAAACAAATACCTGAGTAGTTATGATAGCAAGACGCTAACACCGGATCAAACTCCTGTTCTGCTTCCGTACAACCGCTGGATTGATCCGGCTGGTTCACAAATTCTCTTTGGGAACAAGGAGCTGGAAAACCATGCGCTCGATGTAGCTCTTTCGCCGGATGAAAAATGGCTGGCCATCGAAGGTCGTTACGAAGTTGTTATTGTGGCTGCAGCTTCGAAAAAAATTGTCTCGACCTTCCAGTTGAGTAATTACTTCAAAAATCAGGTTCAAATGAATTCCTTTTCAGGAATTTGCTGGCGACAGGAAGGTGATTTGACCCAACTCTTCTGGGGTGCAGGTGGTAAAGAGGGCTCAGGTGTGGTTAAAGCAACCTGGGCAAAGGGAAAATTCCCGGATGCCGAATACATCCCCATTGAAAAGGAATCTCCCGCCAAACTATCCCTGGTTAACGAGGTTCTCTTCCGCAATGAATCCGGAATTCCCGAGCTTTATATTGTTGCAAATGGCAACAACACGGTGGTCAAAATGAATCCTGATACAAAAAAAATCATCTGGACCACACAAGTTGGGGTCGCTCCATATGGAATCACCATGGCAAACGGGAAAATTTACGTCACCAACTGGGCAGGAAACCAGCCTGAGGCAAATGATAAGAATGTGGCAGGGGTTCCATGGGGAAGCGCCAAGGTGAATGATGTGAACGGCGCCACCCGGGAAGGAACAGTTTCGGTTCTCGACCCGGCAACAGGCGCTGTTTTAAAAGCAATCCCGGTAGGTTTGCATCCAAACGACCTGATTTGTGCCTCAGATAAAAGATTTGTCTATGTCTCCAATGCCAATAGCGACCAGGTCAGCGCGATATCAACGGTAAGCGATGAGGTCACTGAAACAATTTCTGTGCGACTTAACGCTGAAGAGAATCCTTATTGGGGCGACTCACCCAATGGCCTGGCCCTCTCTAAAGACAACAAGACCCTTTATGTGTGCAATGGTATGGACAATGCCCTGGCAGTAGTTTCCCTGGGACAAAAATCCGCAGTTGGGGCAACAGATGTGGCAAGCCGCGTAACCGGATTTATTCCGACAGGAGCCTATCCGGGAGCGGCAGCTGTTTCAAATGAGAACCTTATCTATGTGGCCAATATTGAAGCTTCGGGATCATCGATCCCATTTTATACAGAAGGTTCTCAAAAACCAAAATACAATTCCCACAAGGAGATGGCTTCAGTTTCTGTCATTCCAATACCGGATAAAAAGGAGCTGAAAAATTACACAGAAAGAGTAGAATCCGCCAATTTTCAATTCAGACTTGATCTGACGGCAAAACTCCCAAGAAAAAATGCAGAAGCCGTTCCGGTTCCGGAAAGAGTTGGCGAGCCATCGGTGATCAGGCACATTCTCTATGTCATCAAAGAGAACAGAACCTATGATCAGGTTTTGGGTGACATGAAAAAGGGAGACGGCGATTCGACCCTGACCGTATATGGGAGAAAGGTTACTCCGAACTCCCACCAACTAAGCGATCAGTACCTTTTGCTGGACAATTACTATGCATCGGGGAAATGTTCGGCAGAAGGACATCAGTGGACTGATGCTTCCATTGTAACTGATTATGTCGAAAAATCTGTACGGGCCTGGCCTCGCAGCTATCCACACGTTCAATACGATGCACTTGTTTACTCCCCGACAGGTTTTATCTGGGACAACGCTTTGACCCATGGTAAAAAAGTCAGAATATACGGGGAGGCCTGTCTTTGCAATTTCGGGCCAGATCAAACCTGGAGTTCTATCTACCGGGATTTTCTTAACCACAAGAAACTTGAATTCAAGAATAAAACGACCATTCAACCCGTTGAACCAATTTTAAGTCAGAATTTCCCTTCCTCCGACAATCATCTTGTTACAGATGTACAAAGGGCCGATGAATTTATCAAAGAGCTGCAGGCATACGAAAAACTGGAAGGTGATCAACTGCCTGAACTGATGGTGATGGCGCTTTCCAATGATCATACCTCAGGTACCAGGCCCGGTCTGCCAACCCCGCGTGCCATGGTAGCCGACAATGATCTTGCGCTTGGGCAAATTGTCGAAGCACTTTCCAAAAGTAAATACTGGAAGAATACGGCAATTTTTGTGACTGAAGATGATTCGCAGGATGGTTGGGACCATGTTTCGGCCTACCGGACTGTTGGTATGATCATAAGTCCGTATACCAGGAGTGCCAGCATCATACACACCAATTACAACCAGGTCTCCATGGTAAGGACCATCGAGCAGATTCTCGGAATTCCTCCAATGAATGTGATGGATGCCACAGCCATGCCAATGTTTGATTGTTTCTCACCAAAGGCGGATATCACTCCATACAAATCCCTAAAAAACGAAATACCTTTGGATGAGATGAATCCTGATCTTCGTAACTTAAAGGGCACAGCCCTTCATTATGCCAAAAGAAGTATGGAGCCTCAGTTTGATGGGATTGACGACGGGGACGAAGATCTGTTTAACCGGATCTTGTGGTTTGCAGCCAAAGGGAAGGCAAAATATCCTTCAAATAGCCAAACAAAATCACAAAATCGATGATTGCCATAAAATTGTATGTTATATCGCCACATCAAAAACCTGCTTTCCGGCAATAATTGTTTTCCTTATACATAGGTTCCCTTCCTTATTCTCCAAAAGCAAAAGATCTGCCCGCTTGCCGGGCAGTAGAGCTCCCCGGTCCTCCCATCCAAAAACAGTTGCCACGTTCCCGGATGCCATGTTGATTGCCTCACCCAGACTACAACCCGTAAACCTCACCATATTTTCGACTCCCTTCAACAATGGTAATGATGCACCTGCGAGGCAATCCTGAAGTTCCGGATCAGATTTTGAGAAGTATTTGTAACCAATGTAGGCAGATAGGTGGTTACACCCATCCGCCACAGTGAAGTGGTTGCTTTCAAAATATCTTCCTCCGATAGGTCATCGCCGAAAAAATCAACACCTGCGAATCCATTTACCTGATTGTCGATCAAACCCGGAGCTACCACGAAAAGGTCCGGACCTGAATCTTCCTTCCCAAGCTCAACTACCGAAGAGATAAAACCCTTCACCACTTCAATCCGGACCGGTTTCAGCGTTTCATAATGTAACGCCTTCAGCGAAAACGTTTGGTTGGTACCACCTAATTCAGAAATTTTGGTCATGCTATCTATAACAAAGAAGTGATTAGTTATTATATATGAAATAGTTACAACATTTTTAATAGTCCATGTTCCTTTTAAAACGCAATTCAATTATATACACTCTCCAAGTCCTCCAGTCCCATAGTCTCATAGTCTATCCATCAGAATCACCTTCGAAGCCGAAAAATTATCCAGAAACAGATGCCAATCGGGATGCTGTTTCAGCATGGTGGCAGGTAGCAGATTAGTGAGTTCATTGTGCAATGTCATACCAATTGCCTCCGCCTTGACGAGATGTGGTACGGATGAAATGATGACCTTACACTGCATGATTTGGTGAACACTCATCGATATGGCAGTTACCGGAACCTCTTTCAGGGTGGGAAACCACCCTTCGTTGACTTGCTGCATCTTGCACCGTTCATCGAGTTCTACCACAATATATGGCTCTTTTGTTTCAAAATCTGCCGGGGGATCGTTGAAGGCAATGTGTCCATTTTCACCAATTCCTATCAAACCTACGTCTACCGGTTTTTTCAGAATTTCGATCGAAAGCTTTTTAATCGAATCGGATACATTTGCTCCTTCTCCAACGGGGTAAAATGCTTTCACATCGATTTTGCTGATGAATCGTTCCTTCAGATATTTTCTGAAACTGGCAGGATGAGACTCATCCAGCCCAATGTATTCATCAAGGTGAAAAATCCCTACCTTTGACCAGTCTACAGAGCTGTGAATCAAAGCTTCCAGTGTTTCAAACTGAGAACTACCTGTCGAAACCAACAGACGGGCTTCTCCTTTTTCACGGATCGCCTCCATTAGTTTTGATGTAACTAAACCGGCAGCATTTTCTCCAAGCTGAATTGGAGTAGCAGAAATGTTGATGTTCATTGAAGAAGTGACTAAAGTGAATAAAGTTAGTGATTTGAGGGAAATCCACAATTTTTTAGTGACTTTAGCTCACTTGCATATTAAAAGAAAAAAAATTACATTTGTGCTGTGGACGGATTTGATTGATTGCAACCACGGAAAAAAATGCTAAAACAAAGTGTATTGACTTCCCCTTCAATCATCCATCCCACTAAGTTTTACATCCGTCACCTTAAAAAAGTGACTTAATAATTTAACCTATGGGATATCTATTTACCTCAGAATCAGTATCAGAAGGTCATCCGGACAAAGTTGCTGATCAGATTTCAGATGCTGTATTGGATGCATTCCTTGCATACGATCCTAAATCAAAAGTGGCCTGCGAAACGATGGTCACAACCGGACAGGTGATTATGGCCGGCGAAATCAAATCAGAAACCTATGTCGATGTCCGCGAAGTGGCCAGAAAGGTCATCAACAAAATCGGTTATACCAAGGCGGAGTACCAGTTCGACGGAGACTCTTGCGGTGTTTTAACTGCACTCCACGAGCAATCTCCCGACATCAACCGGGGCGTCGATCGCGCCGAATTGGAGAACCAGGGAGCCGGCGACCAGGGAATGATGTTCGGTTATGCTTGCAGCGAGACCGACAACTTTATGCCACTACCGCTGGAACTTGCCCATGCGCTGCTCAAAGAGCTGGCAAAAATCCGCAAAGCCGGTAAGGTGATGAAATACCTTCGCCCGGATGCAAAATCGCAGGTAACCATCGAATACGATGACAATAACCAGGCAATAAAAGTTCATACCATCGTGATCTCAACCCAACACGACGATTTCGATGCCGATGATGTCAGAATGCTTGCCAAAATCAAGGATGATGTTCAAAACATCCTGATCCCGGCTACCAAAGCAGTACTTCCCGTTCGTTTGCAGAAACTCTTCGAACCCGGCTATATTTTGCACGTCAATCCTACCGGGAAGTTCGTTATCGGTGGACCACACGGAGACAGTGGACTTACAGGACGTAAAATTATTGTTGACACCTATGGAGGACGCGGTGCCCACGGAGGAGGTGCATTCTCGGGCAAAGACCCATCAAAAGTCGACCGATCGGCAGCTTATGCAGCCCGCCACATTGCTAAAAATATAGTTGCGGCTGGTGTCGCAGGGGAAATTCTGGTCCAACTTGCGTATGCCATTGGTGTTGCGCAACCAGTCAATATCTATGTAAATACTTATGGATCTGCTAAGGTAAATCTGCACGACAACGAAATAGCCGACAAAATCTCGGCCCTGTTCGACCTTCGTCCTTATGCCATTGAGCAGCGTTTGAAACTCCGCAATCCAATCTACGAAGAGAGTGCCTCTTACGGTCATATGGGTCGTTCCCCCCGTTTGGTAACCAAAAAATTCGAATCGGCCTATTTCGGCAATATCGAAAAAGAAGTTGAGTTGTTTACCTGGGAAAAACTCGATTACGTAGACAAGATCAAGTCCACATTCGGAATATAAGAGATTGATTATCTAATTATAAGAGGTCCCGTTGCATTGGTTTGCAGCGGGACTTTCTTTTTGATCCCTTCTTTTTCTCCACTTTTTGCCGTAACTTATGGTATCAAAGAATAGAGTTCAAAAATTTAACAAAGTCATTTCACAATTGATCTTATATTCAAAATCATGGCAAACACCTATTCGCAAATTTATATGCATTACATTTTTGCAGTCCAAAATCGGATTTCACTAATCAGTTCCCACTGGAAAGTGGATTTGTACAGTTATATGAGTGGCATTATCGCAAACAATGGTCATAAAATATTTATTATTAACGGAATGCCTGATCACGTTCATGCTCTTGTAAGCATGAATCCAAAACAAGCGCCGTCTGATTTAATGCATGACGTAAAGCGAAGTTCCTCTTTGTGGGTAAACGAAAACCGTTTGGTTCGGGGGAAATTCTCATGGCAAGAAGGGTTTGGGGTTTTTAGTTACGGGAAATCACAAGTTCCCAGTATCGCTTCTTACATTGAAGAACAAAAGCAACATCATGAAAGGCGAACTTTCATTGATGAATACACTCAATTCTTAAGATTATTTGAAATTGAATTCGATGAGAGATACATTTATAAACCATTGGAATAAAAATCATTAATCCCCTACGGGGAAGAATTTCCTCATAGCAGATTTTCTATTGATATAAATTCCCTACGGGAAACATACCATAGTAAGGTCGATATTTCTGCAAACCCATATTTTCCCCGTCAGGGGATAAATATCAATAGAATAAAAGAATGATCTGAATCTTTCCCCGTCAGGGGATAAATATTGCAAAAAATCAAAATCATGATGGAACTTCAATTAATTCAAAACAAAATTCATGAGATCCGGGGACAAAGAGTGATGATCGACTTTGACCTTGCCGAAATGTACGGTGTTGACACAAGAAGTCTAAAACAAGCGGTTAAAAGAAACATAAGCCGCTTCCCTCCGGACTTCATGTTTGAATTAACCCGTACTGAATGGGAAGGTTTGATATCACAATTTGTGATATCAAACAGAGGTGGTAACAGATTCTTACCTTATGCCTTTACGGAACAAGGTGTCGCGATGCTCTCAAGCATCCTTCGAAGTGAGAAGGCTATAGAAATCAACATCCAGATCATCCGGGCTTTTATCCTTATTCGCCAAAACACACTGCTCTTTGCAGAGATCAATCAAAAATTGGAAAATTTCATGGTTGATACCAACCTGCAGTTCAACGAAATCTACCAGGCTCTGCAAGAACTGGCCATCAAAAAAGCAACTCCGAGAAAAGCAGTAGGTTACCTGGCCATAGGGAAAGAGATCTAAACCAAAAATATTCCCTTAACGCCCCTCGGCCCTTCGGCTTCAGGGTACCACTTCGCTCGGGGACCCGGGTTCCTCGTCTCTTATTGCCCTTCGACTTCGCTCAGGGACCACTCCGTTCAGGGAGCGGTAACCCTTCAAACATTTCAAACAATATCATGCTCCTCGATGACCTCCTCTCCCTCTTCTACCCCAGTCTCTGCATGGGATGCCATACCGCACTGGTGCGCGGTGAAGAGATCCTCTGTCTTGGCTGTCTGGCAGACCTGCCCAAAACCGGTTTTGAAAAAATCGCCGACAATCCGGTGGCCCAACTTTTCTGGGGACGGGCAGATTTAAAGATGGCCACTGCGTTTTGTACTTTCGATAAAGGAGGAATCATGCAACATTTGATGCATCAACTAAAATACCAAGGAAGGAAAGAAATAGGAGAAAAACTTGGATTTCTAATGGGAACCGATTTGATCCAGTCGCCACCCTACCGGGAAATTGAACTACTGATACCTGTTCCGCTGCATCCAAAAAGGGAACACAAAAGAGGCTATAACCAAAGTGCTGCATTGGGTAAAGGAATCGCTGATGCTATGGGAATATCCATAATGGAAGGCAATCTGGTGCGCAAGAACTATTCTGACAGTCAAACCAACAAGGGAAGATTTGAACGCTGGGAAAATGTAAAGGAGCTTTTTGGAGTCCTAAAGCCGGAAATACTGGAAGGGAAACATATTCTTTTGGTCGACGATGTCGTTACTACCGGCTCAACACTGGAAGCCTGCGCGCAGGTTCTGCTGAGAATACCAGGCACCGAAGTTAGTATCGCGACTCTGGCATGTGCGTAGGATTACACAGAGGGACTCAGAGAATAAGGTTAAAATAAACAGATCACAGAGATGTTATGCACTGCATCGGATTCCTTTAATTCAAGAAAACCACAGAGTTGAAATTGAAAAATACATAACAGGAATTATCAGGAATCATGATTGTCAACTTTATGCAATCTATGCCAATCCAGAACATTTGCATTTCCTGGTTTCCCGTACACCTGCAATTTCAGAAGAATCATTGGCAAATATTATCGATACAAGTTCAGAGCTGTTTATTAACAGGAAAAAGCTTTGCAAAGGAGTTTTCAAATGGCAGGAGAGCTGTTCGGCATTTTCTGTCTCAAAATCTGATGTGCACAGGGTTTGCCAATATATCCTGAACCAGGCTGCACATCACAGAAAAATCTCCTTTGCTGAAGAGTACGAGGCATTCCTGAAATTTTATCAGAAAACCCTCCTACCCAAATAAGATAATAAGATTTGGGCTTCTACAACGCGTTGATTTCTACTAAGATTTTGAAGGAAAATAAGATTTTATATGATCTTGATTTAATCGGGAAAAAGGCAAGAGTATTCTAGGTTGGGTTGTGTCAAATTTTTAGTCTGGATAAACCTTATTCAATCAGGCAATCTTAGTAGAAAACATATGCCTGATTGAGGCTGAATCTTATTATCTTATTTATGTATCGGGGATAAAATAGGGGGGCGTTTTTGCAAAAATAGTTGGAAATAAAATAATAGATTGGGCATTCAGAGGGGTGCGGTTTTCTAAGATTGCCAGATACAATAAGGTTTTAACAAATCGGATGGTGATCAACCTCAAGGTCCTCTTACTTAAAAAGGTATTAAACGATACTGTTTTTAACCTCTGTGTAACTCTCCCGAAAAATCGGGACAAGTTATGCTTCTCTGCGTATCTCTGTGTAATAATTTTTATATCTAACGAGGCTACTTCTCCCCCCATTTGTAACCACCATTCACTAAACCCGCCATATCCATAACTCGATTAACCACCGTATCCACCAACTCGTTCATGTTCGCCGGTAAACTGTAAAAAGAGGGCGTAGCGGGCATCACAATGGCGCCGGCTTCGGTAAGGGTAACCATGTTGCGAAGATGGATCAAATTGTATGGGGTCTCCCTGGGAACAACAATCAATTTGCCCCGCTCCTTTAAGATTACATCCGCGGCGCGGGTAATAAGATCATCCGATATTCCTGCTGCTATTCGCCCCAGGGTACCCATGGAGCAGGGGATAATTACCATGGTGTCATATCCTGCCGAACCGGATGCAAACGGGGCATAAAAATCATTAGGCCCAAAGACCTTAAAAGGCAGACTATTCACATCAAAATGCTCCTTCAATTCATGTGCCCAAATATCCCGGGCATTCTTCGAAAAGACAACGGAAATATTTTCAATCGGAGTCAATGTAGTTTTCAACTTCTCCAAAAACCTTTTGGCATAGATCGAGCCACTGGCCCCTGTAATGGCAACTACAATTCTTTTACCCATGCATCTATTTTTCAAGCCGCTGGTTTTATCTTATCTATCATCCTTATATAGATCATCTTCCTTCCCGGCTTTGATTAAAGTCTCTTTGGCATTATCCATATAACGAATAGCCTCAACATAATATTCGCTTCTTATCTTATCCTGATCTGTGGTGGGACCCATTTCATGATGATTTTTAGTTCCCTATTATTGGTATTTAAATTTTATGCTATTTCTAATCCAGTCCTTTTCACCAAATCAACTAAAGGAGAATTATCATTGCTATAGAAACGATCTGTACTAACTAAAAAAGGTTCAATCTTTGAGTTAACTTTTTTGGTCAAATTCCATATTTTACCAGCCAAATAATCATTATTCTCGTTTTCGGTAACAATCATTAAATCAATATCACTATCGTTTGTAGCACTGTTTGACAGATAGCTTCCATATAAAAATGCTTTATCAACAGATATTCCTTCAGCACGCAGAAGATAAATATATGTTCTTAAAATCGCTATAACTTCATTTTTAGCCATTGTAACAAAGCTTTAGTTTTATTAAAATACTCTATTACCTTAACTTGATCAGGTAATGCAGGACTGTAATCAGGATAACGTCCTCCGCACCACTAATCCAATAATCAATTTGTTTTTGAATATTAATCATACATTGGTTTAATTTCGAATTTCAAATTTACAAAAAAACTTCATAGATCGTTATTGTTGTTCAAAATCAAAGCAACGGTAGAGACTACATATACAACGTCGCCACAAAAACCGGTTGGTGAGACTAAATGGGGTGATGTGGCTTTAAACCTTAATATTAACAGCAGAGGGATATTCAAAACAGCTGTAACAAATCGCTGCACCTATTAGCCACCACCAAATTAAATCGCACCGATAGAGACGTTGCATGCAACGTCTCTACCATGCAATCAATCATGATTCCCTAAAATTAATCCCACAAAATTCGTTTTTCATCGCAAAATGCCGTAAATTGAATAGAAATGTTGCAAAATGCACCCGTAGAGACGTTGCATGCAACGTCTCTACAATGGCATTCACGGATATCATACAGACGTTGCATGCAACGTCTCTACCATCGCCACATTCTATATCGCTACACGAACAAACCTATGAACGATAAATTCAAGGACAAATACCGTATTCCTACAGCTCGGGCAGTATGGTGGGATTACAGCCACACGGGGCTCTATTTTGTGACCATTTGTACCCATGGCATGGAGTGCTGTTTGGGTAAAATAGAAAACAATGAAATGCATTTATCAGAAACCGGAAAAATTGCTGAAACATGTTGGATTGAGATTCCGGATCACTTCCCATTTGTCAAATTACATGCGAGGACCATCATGCCAAATCATGTACATGGAATCATTGAAATATTGCCGAATGACCGTGTAGAAATATTGCCGAATGTGCTGGTAGAGACGTTGCATGCAACGTCCCTACGACCAGCGCATCCGGCAAGAAATCAAAAAATGGCATCCATATCCCCGCCAAAAGGATCATTGGGATCCGTAATCAGATCCTACAAATCGGCAGTATCCGGAAAGGTGCATATTTTACACCCTCAATTTGGATGGCAAGAACGCTACTACGATAACATCATCAAAGACGTTCCAGCCTACCAACGCATCGAAACCTACATCCGAAATAATGTACGCAATTGGGAAAATGATATTTTATTCGGGAAATAATTTATACGTTCAATCGCTGCCGGCGGCACCTGTAGAGACGTTGCATGCACTACCGGTACAGACGTTGCATGCAACGTCTCCTGCAACATTCCCACAAATGCGAAGAGAGACGTTGCATGCAACGTCTCTACAATCACATCCACATACATCCCGTTCAATCGCTGCCGGCGGCACCTGTACAGACGTTGCATGCAACGTCTCTACCCACCCCCACAAAAAAAAGCCCCCCCGAGGGGAGGCTTTTAGAAAGAAAACTATCGATCTGATAAGTATAGTTTATTGAACAAGTGTGAATTCCTTTGCTTGTGTAATACCGACAGTATTTGGGAAAATAAAGTCAAATGATGCACCACCAGGAGTCACAGTATGAGCAGTATCAGCATTCATTCTTGAAGCAAGAGTTGCGGTAGTTGTTCCACCGGCTAAAGTTACGAGATCCAGATTAACAGCCAATGTAATTGTTGGGTTACCAGTTGCTGGGTAAGTAGCTACAAATGCTTTCAGTTTAGCAAGATCAGCAGAGGTGATCGTTGTTTCAACATAAGGAGTTGTAGGAGTAATAGCCACAGCATTGGTATAATTACCACTCAATTTGTTTGTATTGATTGTAATAGCGGTATTTGCACCAGTAGCAGAAAGCAACTTCGTTACATAGGAAGAAAGATTCAATGAAGTAAGAAGAGCATTACCAGTTACAGTAATTACAGCAGGATAATCAGTAGATGATACCAATGCTGTCAATGCTGCATTGTTTGTAACTACCAATACAGAACCTGTTCCACCGATCAAGTGGGTATGAGCCAATGTAAGACCAGTAATAATTGCATTATTATTAACAGTCAGAGAATTGATAACACCTGAAGTAGCAAGTGAAGTCAATTTAGACTGACCATCCACAACAGCACTTACCAATGGGCCAGCAAGTGTCAAACCTGTAAGTTTTGCATTTGCTGTAGTTAATACACTAGCTACTGTAGATGTAGATTTTGCAGTAATACTTGCAGTTAAAAGCGTTGCATTGTAATTAGCAAGAGTGAAACCTGCAACGTTCAATCCACCAATGGTTAAATTAGTTACTGCTGCAAGAACAGGTGCACTAACGCCATCGTGTTTCGTCAAAGTAACAGTTGTTGCATCAGAAGTCAATGCACCAGAAGTCATCAATGGGAATTCAATAGTAGCAGGGCCAGTTAATGAAATACCCCCTGCTGCTGTAACCAATTTACTGAAATCAACTGTACCGCTTGTCCCTGTATTAACAGCAACACCACCGGCTGCAGAAGCAAGGTTTGTAAATTTCACTGTACCACCATTACCGGTAGTAACAGATACTGCGCCGGCAGCTGAAGTAGCAGCAGAAAGGTCAACAACTGCAGCAGCAGTAGGAGCAGAAACGATCAAACCAGAAGCATAACCAGTAGCGCCTAATGTAATTTGAGTTGCAACAGCAGCTGTTACGCTGGTAACACCACCAGAAAGAATAATAGTTGTAGCCTCTGGATAAACAATTACACCAGCGGCATTAGTTCCGTCATATACATTACCTGAAACTACAACACTTGGCAAGTTGATTGAAGTAGTTCCTGCTTTAGTAGATGAAGTAGGTACCCTGGTCAAAGTTAAGTTACCGGTAACAGTTGTAAGATTAGAATAAGCGTATGGACCATCATAGTTTATTGAGAAATTACCGCCTACGCTGCTAAGATTAGCATCGTTAACGTCAACTCCGGATACAGTGTAGTTACCGGCTACAGAAACCAAACGGGAAAGGTCAAGCAATGTAGCGGTAGAAGTAGAAGTAACGGTAACTGAATTTTTAACACCAGATTGAGTACCAATAACAGCGCCAATATTCTTAACAACAAAGTTTACGCTGTCCAATTTGGTAGACAAAGCCGTTGTGTTGATAACAAGGTTACCATTGATGATACCCAATTGGGAAATTTTCCCTGCATAGAAAGTCAGTTCAGGACCAGTAGTGATGGTAACATCGCCATTGTACATATTGCTGTTTGCAAGCAATTGATCCAAAATTACTTTTTGAGCATTCAACATCAATTGCAGGCCCTGAATGGTAAGTGCAGTTGCATCAGAACCTGAACCAGTCAAAGCAATACCATCCATTGAAGTTTGAAGAGCAGCGATACTGGCAAGAATGGTAACGTTGTCTGCAATAAGAGCAGTCAACTGTGCTGTTTGAGCAGCGTCAGTTGTTCCAAGAGCAGTCAATTGAGCTTTCATAGCCAAATTGTCTGCATCAACTTTAGTCTTCAATGCAGCTAAATCAGTTTTCAGACCGTCAACAACGGTTTTTGTAGCTGTACCAACAAGAGCAACAGCGTTCAATGTAGTTGTGATGGCATCGATTTTCACTACAACTCCGGCCAAACCTGTACTCAATGCAGTAATACTGGCTGTTGATGGCAAAGCAGCAACAGCTGTTTGAAGGGCAGTTATCTGCGCTTTCAATGCAGCATTGTCTGCTGACAATTGAGTAACACCGGCAAACTGGGCAGCAAGTGCGTCCAATTTGGTGTTAATTTGTTTAAAATCATCCGCATACTTGTTGCAAGATGATGCAAAAACGGCAACAAGCATCAAGATAGCTCCTGCCCTTTTTAGGAAATTCATAGTACCCCCTGTTTTCATAATTTTTGTTGTTTTTGATAAATAAATAAAATCTCTAGTTTTCATAAAATAATAATCGTAAAATTTTTCTCTTTTTAAAGTCGATTTTTGTCTTTAATTATTTAATTTTTAATTGTTTATAAGAACGAATTGAACTTATTGAAACCCAATTACCACCCCGGTTAGATTCAGGAATGCCAATTACGACACAATAATATCTATAAAATTTCAAATTTCCTAATATTTTCAGCCTATTCCTCTATATTTTAAAACATAAAAAAACCATTCCATTTAAGTGTTAGATGTTCAAAAAGAGCTACAGGTTGCTTTGGTTATTGAAAAAAGACGAAAAAAAATTAAATTTTGTAAAAAAATTAAAAAAAACAAATCCAAATTTAAGAAACCCTTATACAACAAGGGCTTAACAATTCATTCCAATTAACAATGTTAGGCAGAACTTTTCAATTATCCAAATTTTGGGAGCCATTTTTACACAAAATCCGATAGGTTGTTGGCGAATGGTTTTATTAAAGTGTTGGAGGCTGTTCTTCGCCGTTCTTGGGGATGACTGAAACGACTGGGATGACTAGGACGAAGGGAATATCAAGCGCCGGTCCCTGAGCGAAGTCGAAGGGTCGAAGCGGCAAATTGATAATATAAACCTTATTTTCAATTTATTATCTTAGTAGAACTACGAATTGGACTGAAACCTAATCTTATTATCTTATTTCAAAATGATCCGAAAACTATTATTATCAAGCGAAGCCGAGGGGCGTTGAGGGAAAGTCCCCTTCATCCTAGTCATCCCCTTCGTCCTAGTCGTCCTAGTCGTCCCAGTCATCAACTCTTCCCCGTCTTTTCTTCAATCCTTCCCCAACCGACCCAATGCCAGCTCAATGCGGGCAATCGTTTCGGTCTGGCCGATGATCTCACAAATCTCAAAAATATCGGGGCCATAGCTTCCGCCAACAAGGCACAAACGGAGGGAATTCATGATAGTGCCAAAATTCCATCCCTTTTCTGTTACGAATTGAGAGAAAAGCTCTTTTATTTCCGGTGCAGTCCAGGTTTCCAATGCTTTAAAGAATCCGGCTATTTCTTCCATCATTTCGGGAACACCGTCTTTCCAGCGCTTGCTGACGATTTTCTCATCATAAGTTTCAGGTGCCCGAAAAAAGAAAAATCCCTGGTCCCAGATTTCATTCACAAAATGACAACGCTCCTTGACCAGACCAGTCACCCGAACGACCAATTGGAACGGTACATTCACGCCTTTAGCTTCCAGGTATGGCAGGAAAAGAGCTGCAAGTTCCTCGTCAGAATGCCTGATCAGGTATTGGTGGTTGAACCATTTGGCCTTCTCCGGATCAAATCTTGAACCTGATTTTCCTACTCTTTCGAGCGAAAAACTTTTAATCAGCTGATCCATGGAGAAGATCTCCTGCTCAGTACCCGGATTCCAGCCTAGCAACGACAGCATGTTGATGAATCCGTCAGGCAGATAGCCATCTTCCCGATAACCTCTGGAAATATCGCCGGTTTTAGGATCTTTCCAGGCAAGCGGAAACACCGGGAATCCCATCTGGTCTCCATCGCGTTTGCTAAGTTTTCCTTTACCTACAGGCTTTAGTATCAATGGCAGATGCGAAAACTGAGGCATGGTCTTCTCCCACCCAAAGGCCCGGTACAACAATATATGCAATGGAACCGAGGGTAACCACTCTTCACCGCGTATCACGTGGGTGATCTCCATCAGGTGATCGTCGACCACATTGGCCAGGTGGTAGGTGGGCATTCCGTCACTTTTGAAAAGCACCTTGTCATCGAGCTGATCGGTATTGAACTGTACGTGCCCGCGTATCAAATCTGTCTCTTCGACCACTAAATTTTCGGGCATTTTGAAACGTACCACATGAGGCGCCCCGGAGACAAGAAGTTTTTCACAATCACTTTTCGACAGGGATAAAGAGTTGTTCAATCCTGCCCGGGTGGAATTGCTGTAAACGAAGGTCTCTCCTGCAGACTCGGCCCTGGTCCTCAATGCATCCAACTCTTCGGCCGTATCAAAAGCATAGTAGGCATGACCCGAATCGATCAACTGTTGGGCATAGGCGCTGTAAAGTTCTTTCCGCTCACTTTGGCGGTAGGGTGCATGAGGGCCTCCTTCGCGCGGGCCTTCATCAATCTTTATGCCACACCAGTCGAACGCCTCCATGATGTATGCTTCTGCTTCCGGCACATACCGTGCCTGATCAGTGTCTTCAATCCTTAGCAGGAAATCGCCTCCATGGTGTTTGGCAAAGAGATAGTTGAACAAGGCCGTGCGTACGCCGCCAATGTGGAGCGGGCCTGTGGGGCTGGGCGCGAAGCGGACGCGTATTTTAGGGGACATCATGATGATATGTTTTTAATTAACAGTTAATTGTGCCGGGAATGGACGGAGAGACTTAGGGACTGAGAGACTGAGAGACCGCAATAATCAGATAATTTTTCAACCGCCATAATTCTCCTATCTCCTATATTCGTTCAAGTTTTTTTAATCTTTTTTATCCTCAATTTTGAAAATTGATGACGCTAAACGTCAAATTTAATTTTAACCCTCAACAGGTTAAATACAGATCATATAAACCTTATTTTTATCAAGAAATCTTAGTAGAAACAAGATCATAGGAGATAACCCCAATCTTATTACCTTATTTGGAGTAACCAACTCTCATTTATTTGTTCCTTCCGCCCGCTCCCAAAATTCAGGATCTAATCATCATCTGTCACACGGGCGTGTTGCGCTAGACTTTTCTTTTTCTCTACTAAGATTTGAAGAAAAAATAATATCTATATTATTGAATTTTAATTATTTAATAAACAAAACTGGGAGAACTATGTGACCTATGTGCCTATTGTGGTGAAAAAACTACTTGATCACAATATTCACAATCTTCCCCGGCACCACAATGATCTTTACAATCGTATTGCCTTCGGTCCACTTTTTGGTCATATCGCTTTTTAGGGCTGCATCCTCAACTTCTTTGGCTGAAAGACCGACCGGCAACTCGAGTCTGAACCTTACTTTTCCATTGAAAGAGACCGGGTATTCAACAACTTCCTCCTTTAGGCAGGCAGGATCAAACTCGGGCCACGAGGAAGTTCCGACACTCCGCGAATTTCCGTTCAACTCCCACAGTTCTTCTGCAAGATGGGGGGCAAAAGGAGCCAACACCTGATAAAAAGTATTTGCAGTTTCAGATGTAACTGTTCCAACTTTGTAACAATGGTTAGTAAATACCATCATCTGTGAAATGGCAGTATTGAACTTCATATCTTCCACATCATCCCCTACCTTTTTGATGGTCTGGTGCAAAATTTTCAATGTTTCCTTTCTTTCCGTCACCTCCGTCAGATTATTTGGCTCTCCAAAGAAAGTAGCTACCCGGCGCAAGAAGTTGTAAACTCCTTTCACACCATTCTCCGTCCAGGGTTTGGTCGCATCGAGCGGACCGATAAACATCTCGTAAAGCCGCAGGGAATCGGCGCCGAATTTCTCGACAACATCATCCGGGTTCACCACATTTTTCAACGATTTGGACATCTTGGCTACAATCTGGTGCAGCTCCTCTCCTGTTTCGGTGTGAGCATATTTGCCCTCCTTTTCTGTCACCAAATCGGAAGGAACTTTGGAGCCGGAGGCTGTTTCATAGGCAAATGCCAGGATCATCCCCTGGTTGTATAATTTTTGAAAAGGCTCATTGGTAGAAACAATGCCCAGATCATACAACACTTTGTGCCAGAAACGGCTGTACAAAAGGTGCAGAACGGCATGTTCGGCCCCACCAACATAGAGGTCTACCGGCATCCAGTAGTTCTCTTTGGCTTTTGCAAAAGGTGCAGAATCATTTTTTGGATCGATGAACCGAAGGTAATACCAGCAGGAACCTGCCCACTGGGGCATGGTATTGGTTTCGCGGCGGCCTTTCCGACCATTGGCATCCGTCACATGAAGCCATTCACCGGCATTCGACAAAGGTGATTCGCCGGTCTCACCCGGTTGATATTTTTCTACTTCCGGTAACATCAAAGGAAGTTCGGCATCGTCAAGCAGGGAGATTTCTCCGTCTTCCCAATGGATGACGGGAAAGGGCTCACCCCAGTATCGCTGACGGCTGAAGAGCCAATCGCGTAACTTATAATTGACAGTCGCTTTCCCCAATCCGGCGCTTTCGAGCCAGGTAGTTACCTGCTCAATACCTTTTTCTTTGGACAAACCATTGATATCGATTCCGATATTTTTGTTGACAGAATTAATATAGGCGCCATCTTCGCTCCAACACGCTTCCCCGGCAAGAATCTTCTTTCTCAATTCTGCATCGACACCTTCTCCGGGATCCAAAATGCAGACGATGGGGAGATTGTATGTTTGTGCAAATTCAAAGTCGCGGTGATCGTGGGCCGGAACAGCCATGATGGCGCCGGTCCCGTATCCCATCAGAACGTAATCTGCAACCCAGACCGGTATTTTAGCGCCATTTAACGGATTGATAGCGTAACTTCCGGTAAATACACCAGTTTTGCCTTTCGCAAGATCGGTCCTATCGAGTTCGCTTTTCATCGCGGCACTACCAATATATTCGGCGACAGCACTCTTTTGAACAAGGGTAGTAATTTCTG
This sequence comes from uncultured Tangfeifania sp., assembly GCA_964358545.1. Classification (GTDB taxonomy): domain Bacteria; phylum Bacteroidota; class Bacteroidia; order Bacteroidales; family Prolixibacteraceae; genus CAINVV01. The sequence continues at coordinate 42,991 of CAYHQN010000020.1, forward strand.
AAACGAGCTCATGTTCAGGGGCAACCACCATGTAAGTCGCGCCAAACAGGGTATCGGGACGGGTGGTGTAAACCCTCAATTTTTTGTCGGTTCCTTCCAGCGCGAAATCGACTTCTGCCCCGGTTGAGCGTCCGATCCAATTGCGCTGCATTTCCTTGACACCTTCGGGCCAGTCGAGGTCATCCAGACCCTCGAGCAATCGTT
>CAYHQN010000021.1:0-43085 GCA_964358545.1 uncultured Tangfeifania sp.
TCGCCGCCGTATTAAACCCGGGCCCCGGTTCAAGCAATTGAGCCGGGGCTTCTTTTATGGCAGAGGGCAAAGGGCATGGCGCATGGGAAAAGGATAAAGTAAAAAGGATAAAGTAGGGGACTCCCTAGATTAGCGCAGTAGGCCCAGAGTCATGAAAGAACCGCTGTAATCTTGATAGTAGCGTACTTTATCCTTTTTAATTTATCCTTTATCCTTGACTTATCGGAAATTCTTACGGTACTCGGAAGGGGTCATCTCCATGATGTTTTTGAAGTAGAGATTGAAATTGGCGAGATTGTTGTAGCCACTTTCATAACAGATCTGGGCAATGGGTTTGTCTGATTCTGCCAGCTTTTTTGCCGCTATACTTATTCTTATCTCTTTGACATACTGGATAAATGTCTTTCCCGTTCGTTTCTTAAAATATCGGCAAAACGAACCAGGCGCCATGTTCAGCAAATCTGAAGCTGCTTTCAGGCTAATCCCTTCCTGAATGTTGTGAAAGACATATTCGTATACATCTTTGATCTGATCAAGATCTTTGAAATAGCTGGTTGGATATTCGGGCGTCAGGGACAGGCTCTCCTTTTCATCAATCTGGATCAATTTTTTAAAAATGTGCAGCAACTCGATGTAGCTTTCAAGCCCCTTGAGGTTGACAAGTCTCTCCATGCACTGTTTGATGAAGACAATTCTGTCGCCTTTGAAGAAGAGTCCGCTGTTGGCACGGTTCAGCAGTTCCTTAACAGTCTCCAGTTCAGGGAGATTGAAAAAGTCAGACCCAACGATGTTTTCATCGAAATGGATGACGATACAGGTAGGAGGGGAGTCACTCTGACGATCAAGTACTTCCCAACAATGTGGAAGGTCAGGCCCCAGCAGGACCAAATCCCCTGCTTCAAAACCCGAAATATTGTTTCCCACAATTCGTCGGCCTGAACCTGAGATAATCAGGTTTAATTCATAATTTTTGTGAGAATGTATCTTCGGATTATTTTCGGACAAAACAAGTTTCCGCGTAATAAACGAATGTTCATGCGGGACATTTATTTTTGCAAAAACAAATTCCATAATAGATATAAATTAACCAATGGTACAAATATAGCTAACAATATTTTATATCACGGTTAAAAAACAATATGAATTGGATAAAATAATATTCAATAAGTACTTAAACATAGCCTAACTTTGCATTTTACTAAATTAATAGCTATGGTTTTGCCATTGAAAGGGATTATCCCTCCCATGATTACTCCTTTGAAAAGCAATGATGAACTCGATCGTCAGGGTGTTGAGAGACTTATCGAGCATATCATTGGAGGAGGTGTACATGGACTTTTTTTACTTGGAACCAACGGTGAAGGCCCCAGCCTGAGCTACAGAATTAAAAAGGAGTTCCTGAAATTGTCGTGCGAAATTATCAAAGGCAGGGTTCCGGTACTGGTGGGAATTACTGATTCATCTTTTGCGGGAGCGATGGAGATGGCTGATTATTCGAAAGCAGTTGGTGCCGACAGTGTTGTCGTTGCCCCGCCTTTCTATTTCCCTGCCACGGAAGCCGAAATGATCAATTATGTGGAGCATTTGGCTACTGCAACACCTCTGCCTTTCGTGTTGTACAATATGCCCATGCATACCAAGATTAACCTGACAATTCCAACGATTAGCCGCGCCAAAGAGTTGGGTTGTATCGGCATCAAGGATAGTTCGGGTGATATGGCCAATTTGTACATGTTGGTCGATGCATTCAAAGAGGATCAGGATTTTGCCGTATTTGCCGGAACTGAACTCTATCTCCCTGATGCGGTGATGGGCGGTGCCCATGGCGCTGTTGCAGGCGGAGCGAATGTATTCCCTAAAATGTTCGTAGATCTTTACGAAGCAGCTTTGGTAAAAGATTACGCTAAAATTTCAGTTCTCAGGGATCAGATCATTTGGTTGTGTAATACCATGTATGTTGTTTCCCCAAGTGCAGCAAGAATTACCTTATCTTTCAAGACTGCACTTTCACTTCTTGGAATCTGCAGCGATGAAATGGCTTTGCCACTTATGAAACTTGAGGGTGCCGAACGCGACAAAATCGCCGCATACCTTGATGAAGCGAAGGCCAAATTTTAAAATTCTACGTTTTGTTCATAATTATGAGGGCAGTTCTTTCAACGGATCTGCCCTTTTTCATGCATGAAATTATTTGGATTTGAAGTTTTTGTGGTTTAATCGTTTTTAGCATCACCTAAGTTTTTTTGAATCGAAAAATCTTCTACTTTTGTCATTCCTTTAAAAACAGGAATTAGGAGAGATGCAAGAGTGGTTTAATTGGCACGCCTGGAAAGCGTGTGTACCTCTAAAGGGTACCGAGGGTTCGAATCCCTCTCTCTCCGCAACCAATTGAAAGCCTCGCGAAAGCGAGGTTTTTTTATTTTGCCTCAAAACCTTCACCGCAGGTGATAAGGTTTTGAGGCAAAATAAAAAAACGTTGAGTTTACGAAATAGGCTTTCAATTGGTTTAGCTTCCCCCTCCAGGGATCACCGGCAGGTAATTCCGATCTATGTTTTTACTTGCTCTTTTTCAGCGCCTTGTAAATAATAAACCCAAAGGCCAAAACCCCAAATATTATCAATATAGCGGAGATATGCCTGCTGTATTCCATCACTTTTGTCATGAGCATCTCTTTGGGCACTACCGACTCAAGTGAATAGCCGATTGAGGCCAGTATGATGTTCCAAATACCGGCACCCAGCGTTGTATAGAGAATAAATTTGGCCAAATTCATTCTTGCTAGTCCGGCCGGAATGGAGATAAGGTGTCGGACACCCGGAAGCAATCGTCCGGTGAAGATGGAAATAGCTCCGTTTCTTTCGAAAAATGCCTCAGTCTTCCTGACAGCATCCTCATCAATCAGCATCATGTGGCCTAACCTACTATTGGCAAATTTGTAGACGATCGGTCGTCCGATAAAAACGGCAAGAAAATAATTGGTAACCGAACCGATTAAAGCTCCCAGGGTTGCAAAGAAAACGACCAGGTAAATATTTAACTCTCCTGCAGCTGCTTTGTAGGCAGCAGGAGGCACAACCAATTCGGATGGCAAGGGTATCACAGAACTCTCAATTGCCATTAAAAGAGTTATCGTCCAGTAATTTAAGTTGTCGAGACACCATTGAATAAATCCGATTGATTCCATAAAAAGTGGGTATTGAAATTCTTTTCTTCTATTTTGTGAAGTTAGGTAATGCCTGTAATCTTTGACAAAGAAAGGAATTTTTTGGCAAAAATCTGTTTACAAATAATCGAACAATGGACTTTAATTTAGAAAGATTTTAAGGTTAACACTTTAGTATCATGAAACTTAATTTTTACCTTTAGAGGATCTTATGAATGAATGTAACTATATATGAACGAATATGGAACATAAGAACAAAATATCAGATTTACAGTCACATACAGGTGTAGAAGTGATGCGCTGCTACCAGTGTGGCAAGTGTACGGCAGGTTGCGTTCTTGCTTCGGATATGAATTATCCTCCAAGCTACCTCATGCGGTTACTTCAAACCGGAACCAGGCAAAATATGGACAAAGTACTTGCATCCAACTCGATCTGGCTTTGTTTGAATTGTGAAAATTGTTTGGGTCGTTGTCCGATGGAGATCGATATTCCAAAAATGATGGATTACCTAAGGACACGGGCGATCAGCCAAAATAAACTGCATCCGGATTCTAAACCCATTATAGCATTTCACCGATCTTTTCTTGATTCGATCAAAAACACTGGTCGTCTGTATGAAATGGGACTAGTGCTCTCCTATAAATTTCGAACATTCAATTTTCTTCAAGATCTTGCTATTGCCCCATCGATGTACCTGAAGGGCAAATTGCATCTTTTGCCTGAAAAGATCAAAGACCGGAGAAGCATGAAGAGAATATTTGCCCAAACTATTGAAAACGCTAAGACTGATAACATATGAAGATAGGATTTTACCCGGGTTGTTCACTGACAGGTTCCTCCAGGGAATACAACGAGTCGGTCGTCGCGGTAGCAAAAGCGCTGGATATTGAGTTGGTTGAGATAAAAGACTGGAACTGTTGTGGTGCCACCGCTGCCCATGCGATGAACGAGGAGTTGTCCTTGTCACTTCCTGCCAGAATTATGGCTTTAGCTGAAGAACAGGGGCTGACAGACGTAGTTGTACCTTGCGCCGCTTGCTATAACCGCTTAAAAGTTACCCAACACGAACTTGAAGATGATACAAAACGTATACGGGTTGTTGATATTCTAAAAATGCCTTACCAGGGAAGTTCCAGAATTATCAATGTGTTGCAACTTCTCGAAATGTATGGGGCGGAGAACATCAAAGCCAAAATCACCCGGCCATTTGCCCATAAAGTAGCCTGCTATTATGGTTGTCTGCTGGTTCGCCCCCATTCCATTCTGAAGTTTGACAGGGTGGAGGATCCTCAAAGTATGGACACCATGATCAAGTCGATCGGAGGTACCACTTTGGATTGGGCCTTCAAGACAGAGTGCTGTGGTGCAGGTTTCTCAGTTTCCCGCACCGACCTGGTTGCCAAACTTTCGGGAAATATCTTGAAAGATGCGGCCGACCGTGAAGCAGAAGCCCTTATCGTCGCTTGTCCGATGTGCCAGTCGAACCTCGACATGCGCCGTTCGGCCATTAACAAAACACTTGAAACCCCAAGTGATATCCCGGTAATTTATATTACCCAGGCCATAGGTTTGGCTTTGGGCCTATCTGCCAAAGAGTTGGGCTTGAAACGTCATTTTGTAACCGTAGAACTTTAATACTATGTCAAAGATCGGAGTATTCATCTGTCACTGCGGTGAAAATATCAGCGCCACCGTCGATGTCGAACGTGTTGCACGGGAGATAGGCGGCATGGAAGGGGTTGCTCACGCCATCGACTACAAATACATGTGTTCGGATCCCGGACAAACATTCATCAAAGAGGCTGTCAAAAAATATGGCCTGGATGGGGTCGTCGTAGGTGCCTGTTCACCCCGAATGCACGAACCGACCTTCAGAAGGGCCTGTGCGGAAGCAGGATTAAACCCCTACCTCTGCGAGATGGCCAACCTTCGCGAACACTGCTCCTGGGTGCATGAAAAGAGTGAGGAGACCACCGAAAAAGCCATAGATCTGGTAAAGATGATGGTCGAGAAGGTAAAGAAGAACAAGCCACTTGACTCTATCAAAGTCCCGGTAACCAAAAGGGCTTTGGTAATTGGTGGCGGTATTGCCGGGATTCAGGCCAGTCTGGATATTGCCAATACCGGTCATAAAGTGATTTTGGTAGAAAGGGACCCTTCGATTGGCGGCCATATGTCGCAACTTTCGGAGACTTTTCCCACACTCGACTGTTCCCAGTGTATTCTGACCCCAAGAATGGTAGAGGTGGCACAACATCCCAATATTAAGTTGTACACCTATGCAGAGCTTGAGAGCCTGGAGGGTTTCATCGGTAATTTTAAAGCGAAGATACGGCTCAAAGCCAAAAGCGTTAATTATTCAACCTGTACGGGTTGCGGCGCTTGTATTCAAAAGTGTCCGGTCAAAAAAATCCCCAGCGAATTCAATGCCGGTTTGGGTACCAGAACGGCTATTTATGTTCCGTTTCCACAGGCTGTGCCAAATAAACCGGTGATCGACCGGGTCAACTGCAATTACTACAAGCGGGGAGCCTGCAAGATTTGTGAAAAGACATGTCAGGTGGGATCTATTGAATGGGACAAGGAGGACGAGATCATCACGGAAGAGGTAGGCGCTGTAGTGCTTGCCACAGGATTTGATGTGAAGGGTACCGACTTCTTCCCTGAATATGGATACGGACAATACAAAGATGTGTTGACCGGTCTTCAATTCGAACGGTTGGCTTCTGCCTCCGGTCCGACTTTTGGCGAGATTCGCCGGCCGTCTGATGGCGCCATACCAAAGAAAATTGTCTTCATTGCCTGTGCCGGGTCCAGGGATCCTGCTAAGGGAATACCTTATTGCTCAAAGATTTGCTGTATGTACACAGCCAAACATGCCATGCTGTACCAGCACAAGGTACACGATGGTGAATCAACTGTATTTTATATGGACATCCGCGCAGGCGGGAAAAATTACGAAGAGTTCGTTCGCAGGGCTATAGAGGAGGATACAGTTAATTATATCCGCGGCAGGGTAGCCAGAGTATATGAAAAGAATGGTAAACTGATTGTCAAAGGTGTCGATACACTTCTTGGCGGTGAGCAGGTTGAAATTGAGGCAGATATGGTGGTTCTTGCAACGGCAGGTGTAGCCAGCTGCGGTTCTGAGCAGCTCGCGCAGAAATTGCATGTATCCTACGATCCTTACCATTTCTTTGCCGAAGCGCATCCGAAACTCAAGCCTGTTGAGACCAATACGGCAGGAATCTTTCTGGCCGGCGCCTGTCAGGCTCCCAAAGATATTCCGGAGACTGTCGGAATGGCATCCGGTGCTGCCGTGAAGGTCGCAGCGCTATTTTCCAACGATGAATTGGTCAGGGAGCCGGTTGTGGCCGTAGTAAACCGCTTGGCGCCACCTCTTTACAGTACTTGTGTGGGTTGTTTCATGTGCGAAACCGCGTGTCCGTACAATGCCATCGAGCACGAAGAGATCAAAGGACGCGATGGCAGTCTGATCAGGACTATTGCCCGGGTTAACCAGGGACTGTGCCAGGGTTGTGGTACTTGTGTAGCATTCTGCCGCTCCAAATCCATCGATATCCAGGGGTACACCAATGAGCAGGTTTACGCCGAGGTGATGTCATTGTTAAACGACTAACTAACAGATAATGAGTAGTAATACTGATTTTGAACCCAAAATAATTGCATTTGTCTGCAACTGGTGCACCTATGCCGGAGCCGATTTGACGGGTACAAGCAGACTAAAATATGCCACTAACGTGAAGATCGTTCGATTTCCGTGTACCGGGCGAATAGATTTCCTTTTGTTGCTGAAGTCTTTTGCGCAGGGTGCCGATGGAGTGATAGTTTCGGGCTGTCATCCAAACGATTGCCACTATACCAGTGGAAATTTCCATGCACGACGTCGTTGGATCGCTTTCCGTTCGGTCCTTGATCTGATGGGAGTTGACATCCGGCGTATACAATACTCCTGGGTTTCTGCTGCTGAAGGTTCCAAATGGGCAGATCTTGTCAACAATACTGTTGCAGACATCCGTGCACTTGGGCCCTATGCAGAATATCAAAAGGTTGCCGACTATTTAGAGAAGGAGGGATACAATGAAGAAGCTTAGGGACAGGGCCGCCGAGTTGCTTTCACAGGGAGTAGTTTCGCTGGTGATTGGATATGAGGAGGGTACCAAAAGACCCCGGCCACTCTTTTGCCGAAACAGTGAAAGTGCTGAAAAACTGATCTTTGATAGCCGTTGTTTCCACAATCTGGCAGTTTATATTACCAAGAGGGAGCTGGTTGGGAAAGAGCGCTTCGCAGTAACTGCTCCGATCTCAACCCTGCGAAGTATCATGCAGTTGTATGTGGAAAACCAGCTGAGCGAGGAGAAACTCCTTGTGATTACTGTTGATTTGAGCGGTGAATTACTTGAATTTACCACTTTCGACGAGATAGCTGCATATGTGGCACAATTTGAGCTGAAACGCGGAGAAAGGGAGCAGGAGATACTTTCCAAAATTGAAGGAATGAGCCGCGAGGAACGCTGGAAATTCTGGATGGAAGAGATGTCACACTGCTTCAAATGTTATGCCTGCCGTTCGGCTTGCCCGCTTTGCTACTGCTCCAAGTGTGTGGTCGAGGTAAACCGTCCGCAGTGGATCAATCCATGGCCGGCACCGCTTGCCAATATGGAGTGGCACATCAACAGGGCCATGCACATGGTGGGACGTTGTACTGCTTGCGGAGCGTGTGGGGATGCCTGTCCGGTTGGCATTCCTATTGATTTGATTACCAGGAAGATGATGGAAGATTTGGCGCCGGAATTTGGTTACGTTCCCGGTCAGCCGGCCAAACAAGGCAATGCTCTTTCGAGTTGGAAACTGGATGACAGGGAGCAATTTATACGATAAGAGCTATGGAAACAAAATACATTAGTCAAAGCGGAATAGAACAATGGTTCAATGCTATAGTCACCAGTGGCAAGCGGGTATTTGCGCCCGTGAACTCTCGTGGGCAGGTTGATTTTAAGCCTGTTAAAAAGCTAAGTGAGGTCGCCGGTGAGTACATCCAGACTACCCAGTCAATTAAAGCTTCCGTTTATCCTAAAGCAGAGGTACTGTTTTCGTATGAAAAGGTGAATGGTAAAGTGAACCTGACGGATTTTGATCCGGAAAGTGTTCCTGAAACTGTGCTATGGAAGGTTCATCCCTGTGATGCGGCAGGATTTAAGCCACTTTCGGCCATTTTTAACTGGGATACGGCAGACAAGCTGCACAACGCCCATCTTGTTAAAACATCTGTGATATCTTTCAGTTGCGCGGCTGCGGATGAGAGTTGCTTCTGCACAAGTGTAAACGGGAGTCCGGGCAATACTGCAGGCAGTGATATTCAACTTACTATGTTTCCTGATGGAGGTGCCATCGTAGAAATTTTAACCGCCAAGGGTGAGGCCCTGGCAGCCTTTTTGCCTGAAGTTTTTGAAGCTGACAAAGGGGAGAAAAAGGAAAAGTACCTCGTTGATCTGCCAGTTAGGTTTAATCTGGAGGAGGTCAATGCCAAACTGAACAAGGCATTTAACAGTACGGTCTGGAAAGAGCAGTCGGAGCGTTGCCTCGGATGTGGTGCCTGTGCTTTTGTCTGTCCGACATGCGCCTGTTTCGATATTCAGGAGGATGCCCATGGCTCAAAAGGGAGGCGTATCCGTTGTTGGGATGCCTGCGGATTTGCGATGTTTACTTTGCACACATCTGGTCACAACCCCCGTGAACACCAGAGTCAGCGTTGGCGTCAGCGAATTCTTCACAAATTCTTCTATATGCCCGAACGGCTCAGTGTGGTTGGTTGTACGGGATGTGGCCGCTGTTCGCGTGCCTGTCCTGTTGACATGAATATATTGGAACACATCACCTCAATTGCAAAACAATGAGCGAGCAAAATACATACCTTCCTTATCTGATGACCATCGAAAAGGTGATCAAAGAGGCGCCAGGCGTAAAAACATACAGATTAAAATTTCAGGATGAAGCAGATGCCGAAGCCTTTGAGTTTAAAGCCGGACAATTTGGCGAGTACTCAGCTTTTGGTGAGGGCGAATCCACCTTCTGCATTGCCTCTTCGCCGACAAGAAAGGGCTACATCGAATGTACTTTCCGGGATACCGGCAGGGTAACTTCAGGTCTGGCTTCACTAGAAGAGGGGAGTACGATGGGTTTCCGTGGCCCTTATGGCAATGTTTTCCCTTTGGAGGAGTGGAAAGGGAAGAACCTGGTCTTCATAGCCGGAGGAATTGCACTGCCTCCGATGCGTTGCGTGATCTGGAATGCACTTGATCTGCGCGAAAATTTTAAGGATATCACCATCGTTTACGGCGCTAAAACGGTCAATGATCTGGTTTACAAATCAGAACTGAAGGAATGGTCAGATCGCCCGGATGTACGGATGGTCACTACCGTGGATCCGGGTGGCGAGAATGCCGACTGGAAGGGAGAGATTGGCTTTGTCCCTACGGTAGTGGAAAAGGTAGCTCCATTAGCTGAAAACAGCATTGCCATCGTGTGCGGACCCCCGATCATGATCAAATTTACTTTCCCTGTACTTGAAAAGCTGGGTTTCAAAGATGACCAGATCTATACAACGCTTGAAAACCGAATGAAATGCGGTGTTGGCAAATGCGGCCGATGCAACGTTGGAAAACTCTACATCTGCAAGGATGGCCCGGTATTTAGCAAAGAGGAGTTAAATTTGATTCCGGCGGAGGAGTATTGATTAAATGGTTAACTTTTCCAAAGTTTATAGATTCGATCATTATTCGATCGAATCTATAAACTTTGGAAAAGTTGCTGCTATTATTTGTCGTTTATCGTAAATAGTGCTAATAAATAATTGATTTTAAGAACAGAAATCAAATACTCAAGAGCTTCCTCATCTGTCTCGGATAGGTCAAAATCGTAGATTGCTGAGCCTAACGCCTCAATTTTGTTAAGGTCCAATTCTAATCCTACCACAAAAATGGCCAAAATCAATCCAAAATACATTTCTATTGCATGAATGGAAGTCCGACCGGAGTATAAAGCGTTCATGTTGACCGATGATCCGGAAAGCAGGGGCGCTGATTTACCGTTTGAGAGCAATTCGGTTGTCCATAATACATTCATCAATTGGTAATTGGGATATTTTAGAACAAGTTCTTTCAACCGATTTCCATACCTGGAAGGTTTTTCCTCCTGAATAATTTGTATTTCAAGAAAACCGATTCCCGGGAATTCCGGCACCTCTTCTTTCAACTTTTTGAATTCTCTTTTTGCAGTTTTTAAATCTTCGTTGATCAATTGGTAGATGTCGAAAAATCTGTTTTTCAACTCCTCTGAGAGGATCCGGTTTCCGGGCTCAAGACCCAGTAATTCATCCGGGACTTCATCTTCATCAATATCCATATACAATTCTTCAAATATTTCGTCATAGTATTGATCGTAAAGCTCAGTGTCGGTAAGGTTGTTAACGATTGAATCGATAAGATTGAAAAATTGCTGGCTGTCTTCTGTTGTGTGTTTGTCAAGGGATGCATAAAGACGAAGGAAGAGTTCCTTTTTTTCATCGAGGGTCATGCCTGCAAATTCATCTTCCTCATCGAATTCATCATCATCTTCAAACTCCTCATCCTCATCAATAATCATATAATTATCCTTACCTGCTGTTTTTTCCAGCCTGGAAATTATTTGCTTCATTTTTGTATCCGAGTCGAAAGGACCGCGCACGTAAGCCGGTTTTCCATCCTTACCACATTCAATTTCCATCAGCTCGATGTCGTCACTGTCCTCTTCGAGCATAAATTGGGTGATGGAGGTATAATCTTTGTGAGGTGCAAAACCAAATTCTTCGGCATATTCGATTCCTGCGAGTATGATGTTGTGAACCAATGCATACTTAACATGTCTCAAAGTGGTTTTTTCTTTAATCGCATCCAGTTGCTCCCGGTATTCATTCGGAGAACTGTTAAAAATATAATGGGTGTCTTTCACGCCAAGGCACAGCAGGTCTATCAAATAAAAGCAACTGGTTATATTGCCATTGGTGTGCCTTCGGGCTATAGAAATATTGGCCAGGCCGGATTCTTCCCAATGGGAGTTTATCGTGCACTCATGGATCGGCAGGCTTCGTGCTTTTTTCCGGATATAGTTTTCCGGGCTTAACATTTGGATTACTTTGCCACCGGTATTTTTTGCCATGCCTTTTTTGTTTGGAATAGTTAACCACACAAAGATAAAGTGATTTCGGCAAATCTTCAGTATATGATGATCACTAACCTGTACTTTTTGAATTTTTCCTTTTCATTCGGATTGAGCAGATACTCGAGATATTCCTTTGCCGGTTTACAGGTATCGTACAAGCCGAGTACTTGCCCGATAATCTGCTCTTTGGTGAGCGATTGGAGGTGTTTTTTTAAGATTGTTTTGGACATGGTGGCGAGTTTTGTTGCTATAGTAACCCCCGACAGGGTTAGGAGGCCTTTCAATGGGAAAAGCTTCGATAGTTTTTATTTAAAACCTTTCAGCATTTCGTTGACTTCATCAGGATCAAAGTAGTTGGGATCAAAATATTCGTCATCTTCTATTCCAAGCCAATCCCTCATCTCCTGATACTCTTCGTGCTTCGGGTCGGTCAGGATGGTTTTAATATTTTCGTAGCCCCAGGGGCCGCCGCAATCTTCGGGTGGACATGCTCCTTTGCCGGCCAGGTAAAGCGGCTCCTTGATCTCGCCGGGAAGGATCTTTTCAAGCAGGATATGATGAGACCAATCATCGCCAAAGTCGTACAGGTAGTTAAATGTCTGTTTTTCGGTAGTGAAGATTCCTGATAAGGTGGTTTTCTTCGCAACTAGATCTGGTTTTTCCCAATCATCTTTCATCGGTATTGCAATGACCGGACGCGATCCGTAACCGGAGGGTGTGAACTGGTAGAGGTGGTAATTTTCCCATCCGAAAACTATTTGTATCAGTTTGTGGAATTGGTGGAATGTCAGGTTTTCGGGTACTTGCACTTGTCGCCAAACCGGTGGTTTGGTAATGTTTTTGAGTTGAATCTTGAATTGGTAAATCATGTTGGATAGAATTACAAAATTAAATTAAATAATACCTTGAAGGTTTTCAAAACCTTCAAGGTATTATTTTTACCGCAAATTCTTCGTTCTGCTGGCATCCAGCTTAATAAAAATAAAGAGCAGGACGGTAAATGACCACAAAGAGGATCCTCCATAACTGAAGAAGGGTAGCGGGATTCCAATAACAGGAGCCAAACCGATGGTCATGGAGATGTTGATGACGATGTGAAAAAAGAGAATACAGGCAACGCCATAGCCGTATATTCTGCTGAATGTCGATCGCTGTCGCTCCGCCAAATAAACCAACCTTATCAGCAGCACAAGGAAGAGAAAAATCACCACTGTTGTTCCTAAAAATCCCCACTCTTCCCCAACCGTACAAAATATAAAGTCCGTGCTTTGTTCCGGAACGAAATTGTATTTTGTTTGTGTTCCCTTTAAAAATCCTTTGCCCAATAAGCCACCTGAACCAATTGCAATTTTTGACTGGTGTACGTTGTATCCGGCGCCAAGCAAATCATTTTTAATTCCAAGCAGGTTGTCCACCCTGTCGCGTTGGTGAGATACCATCACATTCCGGTAGAAATAATTCACTGACAAAGCTATCGAGATGGAAAAGATGAAAAATAGCAGCACAAACCATGCTTGTTTGATGTGTTTTTTAAGACCGTAAACGATAAAAATAAGTATGGCCAGTATGGAAGTGATGGCCAACAAATGAAAGGGTGTTGCATCGAATTCAAAAATATTTTTCAGTCCGAACAAAATTCCATAGATCAGTAAAACAATTACAAATCCGATAATTCCTTCTTTGATACTTTGCCTCAAAACAATTAAAAGAAAAAGTGATACCATGATTAACAACATGAGAATCATTAGTTGGGTCCACACCAGGGCCAGAATAAAAAGGATAATCGCTGTAAACCCTCCGATTAAGATTACGTCCGGCAGGCCTTCTCGGTAGAAAACCAGAAAGAAGACGGCAAAAACCAGCGCAGATCCTGTATCATTCTGTAGCAAAATTAACAAGGCAGGTAACAGCATCATGGTTCCGAGAACGATGTATGATTTGGTCCTGGCCATCTTAAAGCCAAACTGACTCATGTATTTGGCTACCGCCAGACTGGTGGCAAATTTACCGAGTTCGGCCGGTTGCAGGGCTACACCTCCGACTTCAAACCAGGCCCTGGCTCCATTTACTTCGCGTCCAAAAAAGAGTACAGCGACCAGTAGAAGAAGGATCAAGACATATATGTGGTAAGCAAAGGCCACATAAAACTTGCTGTCAACGATCAGGACACAGATAGCCAGAAACATCCCGGCAATGATCCAGATCATCTGCTTCCCATACTGCTGACCAATGTCAAGAATGCTTTGATGTTCGTCGCTGTAGACGGCAGCATAGATATTGATCCAGCCCAGCATAACCAATGCAAGGTACAGCAAAATGGTTATCCAGTCCAAATTCAGGAATATGTTGTTCTGACTCTTCATTTAGTAATAATTCACCAGTATCTTGATGGGCATCCACAAGGGCCACCCCGACACTCCTTTTTACTTTATCCTTTTTACTTTATCCTTTATCCTTTTGATCAGTCTCCCCCCGTCAAATGCATGGCCGAAATCAGGTCAGCGCTAAGCATACTGGCTTCCAGCGGTTTTCTTTTGGGCGCGATCGAGTCGTTCAGGTATTTTTCGATAATTAAACTGGCAATTGGAGCGGCATAACGGGCGCCCCAAACGCCATTTTCGACGTAAACACATATGGCAATTTTCGGATCATCTTTGGGTGCAAATGCTACAAAAGCTGAGTGAGCGGCTCCGTGCGGATTTTGGATGGTACCGGTTTTGCCGCAAACTGCTATCCCATCGACTTTGGCGATCTTTGCAGTACCTCCATCGACTACTTTTTCCATTCCGTCTGCAATAACCTGGAATAAATAGGGATTTGCCTGGGTAACGTGTTTCTCAAAGGAGAGTACCCTTTCGGTATGGTCAAAGTTCTGAATGCTGCGAACCATATGGGGTGCAATGTAATATCCTTTGTTAGCAACGATGGAAACCATATTGGCCAGTTGAAGCGGAGTCATCAACAACTCTCCCTGCCCGATCGAAAATGACCGGATGGTCATCACGTTCCAGTGGCTTTTCCCGTAAATCCGATCGAAATAGGTCCCTTTTGGGACGTTACCCGCATTTTCAGCTGTCAGGTCCCCTCCAATCCTGTGTCCAATACCCAAATCCATCAAATGGTTTCGCCAGGCTTCAAACCCTTCCTCTGCAGTCGGGTATTTGTTGATGATGGCACGAAAAGCCTGGAAAAAATAGGAGTTGCAGGATTCACGAATGGCGCTTTCCAACGGAAGAGGGTTTTCATGGTTATGCGTGCATTTTATCGGTGTAGATCGTGGTCCAATCCATTAATAAAATAATACAGGACCCAGTAATCCCTCCTCCAGTCCGATGATGGCATCGGCCAGTTTAAAAGTGGAACCGGGCGGGTAAGAGGAGGTGATGGCCCTGTTAAGCATTGGTTTCAACGGATCATTGAACAAGGTGATATAGTTCTTTGTTCTTTCCCGACCGACAAACATGCCCGGATCAAATGTTGGGGAACTTGCCATGATCATAATTTCACCCGTAGATGGTTCAATCGCAACAATACTTCCCACTTTTCCGGCAAGCAGCCGTTCGCCATAAGCTTGCAAATCAGCATGAAGCCCGGAGATAAGGTTTTTCCCGATTATGGCAGCTGTATCCAGCTTTCCTCCTTCAAAAGATCCTTTGACACGGTTGTGCACATCGACCATCATGTAGGAGATCCCCTTAACCCCCCGAAGCTCATTTTCGTATGCCTGCTCAATACCTGATTTTCCAATGTAGTCGCCACTTTCGTAGTACCTGTCTTCGTCGACTTTCTTCTGATCGACCTCACCAACAAACCCTAGCGTGTGGGAGGCAATCGTAGCCGGATATTGTCGTAGCGTTCGGGCTTGAATGTAAAATCCGGGATATTTGAAAAGCTGTTCCTGTAAGGCTGCATATCTATGGGCCGAGAGTTGTTTGACAATTGCAGAAGGTTTCCACATGGAATAGCTTCTTGCTTTTTTGATTTCGCTCACCAATTCTGCCTTCTCAACACCTGCTATTCTGCAAAAGGTGAGGGTATCAAAAGCCTTCATCTCCCTGGGGGTAACCAAAACATCATAAGCTGCCTGGTTGTAGACAATCAACTTGTGGTTTCGGTCATACACCAACCCTCTGGCCGGGTAATTAATTTGTCTGCGCAGAACGTTGCTCGCGGCAGAAATTTTATAGGAAGAGTCGATTACCTGAATGTAAAAGAGCCGGATGATCATGACCAGGGAAGCTAAGCAAAATATGCCTATCAGCAAATATTGTCGTTTAGTATAGGTATCCACCGTCTATTGCTATTTTATTAATTTTTAGATTTTACTTACGGAAGAATATAAACTGACTGATAACAATCAATGCAATAGACAAAATCCCGCTCAGGATGGCCCTGGCCAAAGTGAAAAAGAATCCCTGAAAAGTAAAGGCCTCGAGCATAAACAGCAGGAGGTGGTGGATGGCTACAAAAATGGCGGTGTAACTAATGAACCAGTTCAGGCTCATGGTTGAGATTCTCGGAGCCGAAACTGACTCCCGTGTTTCGCGGGTTGAAATATCATTTAGAATTACAGGTCTGATAAAGCCAATCACTACACAAACGGCCGCGTGGACTCCAAGCGTATTGGTGAAGGCATCGACCGAAAGGCCTAAGATAAATCCAAGGAATATCAATAAAGCACGGGGCGTATCATAAGGAAGCAAAAGCAGGAAAATAAGATAGAAGAATGGTGAAATCATTCTAAATATCAGTATATGATTGAAAACCAGTACTTGGAGTAAGACTGAGACAATAAAAATCAGTGAATATTTAAGCAGGTTATTTACCATCGTTGTTCAATGATTCAAGTTTATTGATCTCTTTTAATTGCCTGTTTTCGACCAGGGCAACCTGAACAATGCTTTTGAAATCCACAGCCAGGTTGACGTCAATCTTGTAAAAATTGCTGCCCGATCCAAGGGTAAATTCTGAAACTATCCCAATTTCCAGACCTTCAGGGAAGCTGGAGGAGAATCCGGTCGTGACGACAGTATCTCCGTTTTGAACCGGAACATGGTAAGGAATTTCATTGAGCTGGACTTTGCGGTAATCTTTGCCATTCCAGGAGAGTGATCCAAAGAAATCGTTGCGTTTGATTTTTGCACTCAGTTTCCATCTTTCATTCAAAATAGATATCACGGTGCTGTAATTATCGCTAACATTGGTGACCAGACCGACCACCCTTCCTGCTGAGACTACACCCATATCGGGTTTGACTCCCTGGATGCGGCCCTTATTGAGCGTCAGAAAATTGTGTCGTTGATTGATAGAATTGTTGATTACCCTCGCTGTGGTAAAGAAGTAAACAATTTTGTTCAGCGAATCACGGGTCATTGCGATCAGGGGATTGCGTTCCGTCAAATAACCCTGACGGGAATTGTTGGTTCCCCTGAGCTGATAATGCTGAAGTGCAGTGCGCAACTGGGCATTCTCTTCAGCCAGTTCAGTATTCGCTTTTTTAAGGTCGAAAACCTGGAATACACCGATAAAGTTCTCGAAAAAGTAACCACTTATACCATTGCTGGATGTTAGAAACTTAGCTTGCTGGTAGTTGTTGTATGAAACCACCATCGAAAGCGAAAATATTTCTAAAATTAAAAAAAGGAATATGTAATGATACTTTAGGATTAACCCGAATAGATTCCTCATATTTTAACTACAAATGGCTCAATGGCAGAGATAACAATTATCGGAGCAGGAATGAGAATTTATCCACGTTTTTAAGCGCAACACCAGTACCACGGGCAACAGCACGCAACGGATCTTCTGCAATCCTGAACGGGATGTTAAACTTTTCATACAACCTTTTGTCCAATCCACGCAACAAAGCACCGCCACCGGCAAGCCAGATACCTCTTTTGTAAATATCAGCATAGAGTTCAGGTGGAGTATGTTCCAGGGCGTTGGTAATTGCAGTCTCGATTTTTGAAATTGATTTATCCAGACAGTGGGCAATTTCGGTATAGGTAACGTGAACATCGATTGGCATGGCTGTCATCTGGTTCGGACCCTTTACAATCATGTCTGCCGGTGGGTCGTCCAGTTCAGTCATGGCGGAACCAACCACAATCTTGATCTCTTCTGCGGTTCTTTCGCCAATTTTGACGTTGTGCTGGTGACGCATGTGTTCCATAATATCGGCTGTCAGATCATCACCTGCAATCCGGATGGATTTGTTGGTAACGATTCCTCCCAGCGAGATAACGGCAATTTCAGTAGTACCTCCACCGATGTCGACGACCATGTTTCCTTCCGGAGCTTCCACATCGAGACCGATTCCGATCGCGGCAGCCATCGGCTCGTAAATCATGTAAACATCCCGTCCACCGGCATGTTCAGCGGAGTCACGTACGGCACGGATTTCAACTTCCGTGGATCCGGACGGGATACAGATGACCATTTTAAGAGCCGGAGCAAAAAATCTTTTTTTAGGATTGATCATCTTGATCATTCCGCGGATCATCTGTTCAGCAGCGTTAAAGTCGGCAATAACACCATCCCGCAAAGGACGTATGGTTTTAAGGTTTGAGTGCGTTTTACCCTGCATCTGGCGTGCTTTTTCGCCGATGGCAACCAGCTTCTCTGTTTTGGTGTCGATGGTTACGACCGACGGCTCATCCACCACAACTTTTCCGTTGTAGATGATGATCGTGTTGGCTGTACCGAGGTCAATCGCAATCTCTTGTGTCAGAAATGAAAAGAAACCCATATAATCTATTTTTTATTTATTTCTAATGTTTAAAATGTCTGATACCAGTTGTAACCATAGACATTTGATGGTTGTTGCAATAAACGACAGACTCCTTGTCCCTGATGGATCCACCGGGTTGGATGACTGCAGTGATACCTTCGTTATGGGCAATTTCAACACAATCGGGGAAAGGAAAGAAAGCATCGGATGCCATCACGGCTCCTTTGAGTTCGAAATTGAAAGATTTGGCTTTTTCGATAGCCTGCTTCAATGCATCGACCCTTGACGTCTGACCGACTCCGCTTGCGAGTAATTGTTTATTTTTTGCCAGTACAATGGTATTAGATTTTGACTGTTTAACCAAACGATTGGCAAACAAAAGATCGGAAATTTCCTCTTTTTTTGGCGAAATAATTGTGACCGGCCGAAGGTCGGCTTCTGTCTCCCTTTTAGAATCACGGTCTTGAACTATTACTCCATTTAATACCGTTCTATATAGCTGATCCTGAAGATTTTTTGACTTTCTTACCAAAACGATCAGGTTCTTCTTCCCTTGGAAAATTTCCAGGGCTTCCCGAGAATATTTTGGCGCAATGATCACTTCAAAGAAGATTTTTGCTGCCTCCTCGGCCGTAGTGCCATCAACTTCCTTGTTGGTGACAAAAATTCCGCCGAAAGCAGAAACAGGATCACCGGCAAGGGCGGCGCGGAACGCCTCTGTGACATTGTCGCGCGAGGCACAACCACATGCATTGTTGTGTTTCAGAATAGCAAAGGTTGTCTCGGTAAACTCATCAATCAGGTTCACGGCAGCGTCTATATCCAGTAGGTTGTTGTAGGAAATCCCCTTCCCCTGAAGCTGGTCAAACATTGCTTCGAAGTCGCCAAAGAAAACTCCCTTTTGGTGAGGATTCTCACCATATCTGAGTGGTTTTGCCTTGTTAAAACTCTGGCGGAAACTTTCGCTCGTTTCGCCTGCAAAATATTTGAAAATAGAGGTGTCGTAATGGGAAGAGGTAGCGAATGCCTCCGCTGCAAATTGCCTGCGGTCGGCCAGGGAGGTAGCACACACTTGTTGATTAAGAAGTTCCAATAATTTACCGTATTGTCCCTGATGAGAAACAATTACAACATCTTTGTGATTTTTTGCCGCTGCCCTGATCAGGGAGATTCCGCCAATATCTATCTTTTCAATAATATCAACATCGGGGGCACCGGATTTGACGGTCGCTTCGAAAGGATAAAGGTCGACAATCACCAGGTCAATCTCAGGAATGGCATATTCCAAAAGTTGCGATCTGTCACCTTCGTTTTCCCTGCGGGCCAAAATTCCGCCAAAAACTTTGGGATGAAGTGTCTTGACCCTGCCACCCAGGATGGATGGATATCCGGTTAATTCCTCCACGGCTGTAACCGGAATTTTCAGCTCTTCAATGAATTGTTTTGTTCCTCCGGTTGAGTAAAGCTTGACCCCGGATTTATTCAATTTTTCAACAATCTCCCCCAATCCGTCTTTGCAGTAGACAGAGATCAAAGCAGACTTTATATTTTTTAAATTACTCATTATTAATTCCTTGAAAATTTTTCACAAAAGTAATAAAAATTGTTTTAACTTTCGGGTGAAATCAACCAATGTATGTTATTTATAAGGCTGTTTCTGGAAAGTTTTCGTTTTGCATACAACTCTTTGGTTGTTAATCAGCTCAGGACATTTCTCTCTCTCTTGGGTATTACAATCGGTATTTTTTGTATCATTTCAGTCTTTACGATCATCGATTCTCTTGAAAGGACGATTCGAAACAGCATGGAAAAACTGGGCAGCAATGTGGTTTATGTTCAGAAATGGCCTTGGGCCCCGCCTCCTGGCGAGACGGATTATCCCTGGTGGAAATACCTGAACCGGCCGGTTCCCAAATTCAGTGAAACAGCTGAAATCAAAAGGAGATCAAAACTGTCACAGAATGTGGTCTTTTTCCAGGGTTTTAACCGAACCGTTCAATTTGGCACCAACAAAGCTGAAAATGTAACTGTACTTGGGGGTTCTTCCGGATTGATAGAGACATGGGGATTAAAAATATCCCTTGGCAGACCTATGTCAGAAGATGAACTTGATGGTTCCGGCAATCTGGGCATGATGGGTTCCGAACTGGCTGCCCAACTCTTTCCCGGGAGTACTGCTGTAGGAAGAAGTGTTAAAATACAGGGATTTAATATATTGATTGTTGGCGTTTTCGAAAAAATGGGAGAAGACATGTTTGGGACGAGCATGGACAACAGGGTACTTATCCCTGTCAAATTTGCTTACCGTATGGTGGATCCCAAGATGGACGCAGGTCAGAGTATTATTGTTAAAGGAAAGAATGAAATAGTTGCAGCAAGGCTGTTGGAAGAACTGGAAGGAATCATGAGATCCATACACAGAATTAAACCTTCAGAGGAAAATGATTTTGCACTGAACGAGGTTAGTCTGATTTCAGGTCAGCTGGAAGGCGTTTTTAAAGTTTTGAATATAGCTGGATGGTTTATTGGTGGATTTTCCATTCTTGTGGGCGGTTTTGGAATTGCCAACATCATGTTTGTTTCTGTCAAGGAACGTACAAAAATCATAGGAATTCAGAAGGCGATGGGAGCTAAAAACCGGTTTATCCTACTTGAATTTCTGTTTGAAGCGACGGTTCTATCATTGATCGGCGGAACGATTGGTTTACTTATCATCTATTTGGGTACTTACATAGCCAAAGCCAATTTCGACTTTGATTTTGTATTGACAGCAGGGAATATTGCTACTGGATTGATTATTAGTATTTTCATTGGTTTGATGGCAGGATTGGTGCCAGCCAGATCAGCTGCCAGGCTGGATCCGGTTACGGCGATGAACAGCGTCTGAAAGAGTTATGAGATATAAGTTATGAGTTATGAGATTGGGCGAGTGATGAAGCTGTTACCAATTTAAAATTAAGTTAGCATTGTATTGTTATGAAAGAATTAAAAAAACAGAATCCTGAATTGATGAATAATGATCCAGCTAAATGGTATGGACCCTTTTATTACAATAAAAAAGATTCAAGAATTATTGTACCAAAATTGAATCCTTCATTAGGGGGTACTTTTAATATGGCTAGTCCGTATGCGATATTAATTTTTATTGTGATAATTGCTTCTATCGTTATAACAGCCGTATTCTCGATTTAATTATAATGTCCTAATCCGGATTGCAGCATCATAACTCATAACTCATAACTCATAACTTTCTTAAAGCAGCTTCTCAATCTCATTGGTGAGTTGAATAAACTCTTCTACCGATAGCTGTTCGGGCCGACGGGTCAGGGTATGGGCATCCAGTTCGTCGTAGCGGGGCGTAAAGCTTTTGATACTGTTTCGCAGCATCTTCCTTCGTTGGTTAAAAGCTTGTTTGACGATGGATTTAAAAAGTTTTTCGTTGCACCCCAGATTGGTCCTGCCATTGGCAGTAAGGCGGATTACCGCTGATTTCACCTTCGGCGGTGGATCGAAAACATCTTCATTCACCGTGAAAAGGTATTCAACCTTGTACCAGGCCTGGAGCAGTACACTCAAAATGCCGTAGGTTTTGCTTCCCGGTCCATGACAGATACGTTCGGCCACCTCTTTTTGCAGCATTCCGACTACTTCAGGAATCAAGTCTTTGTAATCTAAAACTTTAAACAGAATCTGAGAGGAGATATTGTAAGGAAAATTACCGA
Organism: uncultured Tangfeifania sp.; assembly: GCA_964358545.1. Taxonomy (GTDB): domain Bacteria; phylum Bacteroidota; class Bacteroidia; order Bacteroidales; family Prolixibacteraceae; genus CAINVV01. Next base: position 21,840 of record CAYHQN010000021.1, read on the forward strand.
TCAGAGAAAACGGAGTAGCTGAGAATTGATTTCTCAAATCCATTTGCAAAAAATCGCCTTCAATGATGCGACCTTCCATTTCAGGGAAATAGGTTTTCAAATAACTCACTGATTCTCTGTCGATCTCTACAACATAGGTTTCAAAACTCTTCTTTTGTAAAAGAAATCTGGTAAGAACGCCCATCCCGGGACCTACTTCCAAAACCCTGGTACGATCGCCCATGACCAGCGAATCAACAATATCAGAGGCTATTTGATGATCCCGAAGAAAATGTTGTCCCAGACCTTTTTTTGCTCTTACCTGCATATTTTTATTTTGGTAATTGATAATTGACAATTAATGATTGTTCTAAATATAAGCTATACAGAATATTAAAGAGGATTGGATATTTTACACGCCACTTAATCATTTGATGGTAGAATTCTTGAATGATCACTAAAGCCCTTACTTCATATAACCTTTTTTAGCGTTTTGTTGTTTATTTTCTCGTTAAATTCTGATTCATTATCGATGTATGTCTTTCTGTACAGTATAGTCCGGAATATTCAGTCTGGATGCGTTAGCTAGAGAAAATTGCAAATTAGATATCAAATGCGCTGGCTTATGCGGTTGTATAATTTTCCTTAAAAACATCATAGAGCGCTTTCATCTCTGCATAATTCCTTTTTGTCGATAGTGTTGCAATGTCAAAAGTGAGCATGAATTCAATGTCTTTTTGAGAAAGGTAATTGCCGTAAATCAAAATCTCTCTTATTTGGTCGGAATCGTCTATATATTCTCGTCTATCTGAATTATGGTTTTCTTTTAAAAACTTAATCAAACATTCTTCAAGTACAGGTTGTGAGTGTGTTTGAATATCATCTGTACAACGTAAAATCTCATCAATTTTCCGGTCAATAATCGTTTGGTCGTTGAAAAATATTCTGCCGTTAGAATGAGCCGCATCGTTTCTTGATTTTACACTGGCTGTATAATTGCCAATTTGGGAATTGTCGCAACCAATTAGTTTTAAAAACCGAATAAAATTGCTTTCTCCTAATTCCACAAAAGCGAAAGGCGTTGTTGCGTTGATAAGTAAGTTTTCAAATTCCTTGTTAAATCCTATCATTGCTTTTTCAAAATCTGTTCTTCTGCTTTCCTTAATTTGCCAAACCTCAAAATAAACAAAACTCATGTAAAGCATGTGAAAGGCAATAAAAGCAAATGGATATTTATCATTGTTATAATTGCTCTCATAACTTTCCCAAAGGAAATTAATATAGTTCTGTTCCTCTGTTGATTTGAAGGAGACAGGCAAATATCCCATTATGTCATTTGCATTTGCCATTATTCAGACCAGAGTTTATTGATTTCGTCTTTTGTTTTTTGCTCAAAAATTTGGATAAGCTCTTTATTCACACTTATCAATTTCTGCTCTTTTTCAATTCTTGAAACTATTGATTCCCTTTCTTGCAGTATAGGGAAAGGAATTGAAATTCTATTCAAGTTTTGCTGATTTAACTTTGGTTGTGCAGCTCCTGTAACATATTGGCTGATATCAATTGAATTTAGATATAGCTCTATAAAAGTCTGAGTTGGCTTATTCTCAAATTTTAAAATATGTGCATGGTTATTAACCCAAACTTTACCGGTTATTGAAAATGCAATAGGTGTAACTCTTGCAAGTAAGTTTGCTCCATCTTCTGAAACTAATAAATAATCATCATCGAAAATATAGTCATCTACATAATCAACAATACCAGAAGCTCCGTAATATGGAAAAATTCCTTCATTTCTATCGGAGGCAGTAACAGGTTTTCTTTGACTATCATAATTTTCGCAAATTGAACCTAATTCCACTATTTCCCATGAAGGGTTTATCTCTATTTCTGGATTATAGTTTTCTGCAATTTGTCTAGCTCCATTTAAGATTCTTTCGTATTGTTCAATTTTAGAAACTATTGCTTGTTGAATTGTAATTGGAGGCAATGGAATTTTAATTTGACTCAATGTGCCAACTGAAACGAAATTAAATGAAGTTTTACCGCTTAAGCGAATTAACTCCTCTTTGAAAGTAGAAGCCAAATGAAAAAGAAATTTAGGAAGTAATTTATTTTTGTAATCATCATTTATTACAAGTCCATTGAATTGCTGATTTGTCGTTAATTCAATCTCGGTAATAGCATATTCACCAACTGACGCAGTGCAACAAAGTAAAACCGTGTTAGGAGGTAGCAACTTAACACTTGAACTTTTAAAGCCAAGCTTGGAGATTTTTTGTTTTGTATTCTTTATTATTCTTCCTTGCTCTCTAATATCATCTATTGTAAACCAATTTATTTCGCCATCATTCCAAAACTCTAAATTGCTTCTTAAAGGAGTTGCACCATTAAAGATATTGCAAACTTCTCCCAATTCTATTAATTCATATTTTGTGTTGTGGTTTGTTGCACTTGCTCTATATCTATCTACGGAAAGATTGTAATCATCATTTTCAGCAATTTTAATTTTCTCAACAACCAAAGAATTCAACGGTAAGTTTGAAAAATCAAGAGTTGAATAATCATCATTGCGAACTGCAATGTGGTATTGCTTAATCAAATTAGCTGCATCCGGCAAATCACTTGTAGTTAATTCTTTTCGTTGAGCACCTAATGTAAAACCGTCATTCTCTATTTTTACAAAGAGTATTTTATTCGTTTTCTTCGCAAGCGTTTTATCTATTAATAGAATTGAAGTTTTCACACCACTATAAGGCTGAAAAATACCTGCAGGTAAACTAACTACGCCATATAAATAATTTCTGTCAACCAGCAGTTTTCGCAAAGCTTTATAAGCTGTGGCGCTTTGAAAAATAATACCTTCAGGAACAATGACGGCTGCTCGTCCTGTTGTTGGATTAATATGCTCCATGATATAATCCACAAAAAGAACTTCGCTACGGTTAGCTTGCATTGCAAACTTTTTGTGCGGACGAATTCCTCCTTTTGGCGTCATAAAAGGTGGATTTGCTAGAATAATATCAAAATAATCACCCCAACGGTCAATACTGGTTAAAGTGTCGTATTCAAATATTTTGGGAGTTGTAAATCCATGTAAATACAAGTTTACCAGACTCAAACGCACCATTTCAGAGGAAATATCGTAACCGGTAATATTATTGATGAGCTTTTTACGGTCGTCAGGCGTTAATAAGTCGCCTTTGCTTTTCTTGGTGTTTTCGTTTATAATATGTTTGTAAGAAGAAATTAAAAAGCCTGCTGTTCCGCAAGCCGGGTCGCATATGCTTTCCTCTTTTTTAGGTTGAATGATTGACACCATAAAGTCAATGATATGTCTTGGTGTACGGAATTGTCCGGCATCGCCCTGGCTACCTAAAACCGATAACAGGTATTCAAAAGCATCGCCTAATTTTTCGCTGTGGTCATAATGGAATTCATTAATGATTTTCAGAAACATTTTCAGGGTTTCAGGGTCGCGATATGGCAAAAAAGCATTTTTAAAAATATCCCTGAACAGTTGCGGAATGCCTGGGTTTTGGTTTAGTTTTACTATAGCTTCGCCATACAAAGCCAACATTTCAAAACCACCCAATTTAGGGTCAAATATTTTTGTCCAACTGTATTTTTCAAATTCTCCGGTAAAAAAAGTGGCTTCACCCCCAAACTCCATCGCTTCTTTGTCCATGTCGTCCATGAACTTATAAATCATAGCAATGGTAATTTGTTCCACTTGTGCTTGTGGATTGGGTAGTTTCCCTACTAATATATCTCGGGCAGTATCTATTCTTCTTTTTGTCTCCTGATCTAACATTCGTTGCTTTTCTTTGGTAATTTTTTTGTTGACTTCTCAATTTTCTTTTCGTCGCTTACTACCCTGCGCTCCAATTTCTTAATATCTTCTGACGGTGGTAGTTCTTCGGGTTTAATGCCCCGTTGGTCTAACATACCGCGAACACTTTCATTGTTTTGTACATGTTCGTGGGTTATCGATTGTTCTCCAAGAAGATTTTTGCTGTTTACATTGTGGTTGGTCATTTCGGTTGCCAAATTTTTTGCGGCAATGGTTAGGGTTGGAAGGAAATCGGCAAGCGGACGGTTAGATTTTATGCCCAGACGATTTTTCATATCCTCGGTGGTATGTCCGCCAAACAAAGCCGTGTCGCCTTTGGAACGAATCCGCCCAAAACCTGTATCATCCACACCACGTTCATAAATATTCCGGGAAAGTTGTTTTTCAGAAGCGCGAAGTTTATCCCGTGTTTCCAACCGTGATAAAAGGTTCAAACGCTCTTCAATGAGTTCCGCTTTTCGGGTTTGAACGGCAAAATAGCTCTGGGCAAAAGCAATTTCTTCTTTCTTTGGGTCTCCGTTTTGAGCAATCAGATAACATGCGTATCGCGTTAGCATGTAATCGTTTATCTCACGCTTGCCACCTTTGCCAATTTCGATCATTTTCGTGACCTCACGAAAATGATCATCAATGTTGATATTCTGAGTTTTACAAGAATCCACAGCACGCTGAATCGCTACAATAAAATTCTCCCAGCGGGCATATCCAAGTATTTCCTGCAATTCGCGGGCAAACCATATTTCTACCTGTTCGCTTTTGTCTTCATTGTTGATAAAATGCCCAATTTCATCGAATAGTGATTTTAATTGGGTAATGCGCAGTTTATCCATATTATGCTACGAATTTGTTAAGCGAAACATTGTCTTTTATGTATTCAGGAATTGCAAAACGAAGTTCTGGTGACAACTTTCTGAATACATCACCGTTTGGATTGGTATTCAATAGTGCATATTTTTTGTTTTCAATTATATCTCTGAATTCCGTGTCCGTTATATAGCTTTTAAAATAATCCTTGGCAAAAGAAAAGTATTCATCAGATGGTAAATAACGACTATCAAATTTTTCAAATTCCTCATCCAGTAATTCGTCTTTGGTTTTGAAATACGGTATGAACCCAAATATTTTTTCAATAATTTCACGCAGCGGTAATCTACGGTCAATTTTGACGGCATTTCTAAGTTTGTTTATGTTGTAATATTCATTGGGTTTTTCAAAAATATTGGCTAAAATGTACTGTTCAATGGCTTCAAAATCTTTTTGTAAAACCATTTCCTGAATTTGGATGTCTTCTTTAACCTTGTCTTCAAATTTGTCGAAATACATACGGTCAATCTTCATTCCCTCTGCACCAATCTCATTTACTCTCATTGACTTCAATGGGTCTGGGCTTGTGCTGTCGTAATCATCGGAAGATACATAACCGCCTCCGCCTGTTCCTTCTCCTGTCGAACCTTTGGGCGGTAACTTTATCACCTCGTCATATTTGAATTTTTCTTCAAAGAATTCGCAGTTAGCGAAAAAGTCAAAGAGTTTGAATTTTGATTTTTGAAGTTTTTCAGGCTCAATATTTTCAATTAGAGATTTGTCTTTTAAAACTTCTTTGTTGGCAAAATTACATTTCCTTGTTCCTCGTCCTTTAATCTGAATAAAATCGGTTGGCGAAAAAATCGGACGCATCAAACAAACATTCAGCAAATCAGGACAGTCGTAACCAGTTGTCATCATGCCAACTGTAACGCAAACTCTCGTTTTGCTTGTTTGGTACAAATCAAAAAAATTGCCCTTGCCACCTAACCGATTGTTCGTAAAATTAATCGTGTACTGTTGTGCATCTGGTATCCACGAAGTAACCTGCATAGCAAAATCCGATTGGTATTTGCCCGGGAATAATTTGTCGGCAAATTCATTTAAAATTTGAGTGATTTTGGCTGCATGGTTCTGGCTTACGCAAAACGCAATCGTTTTGCCAATTTCGCCAGAAATTGGGTCAACAAAAGCATTTTCCAAAAATGTTTTACAAAAAATACGATTTGTATTTTCAGAAAATAATTTCTTCTCAAAATCTCTCTGTGAAAATGTTGTAGAAGTTTCTTCGCCATCTTCATCTGTCATTTGAACGGTGTAGCCCTCGTCATTGAGAAGTTGTGTAGTGATTTCTGTTCTAGCGTCAACCACACAAGGATTGACCAAAAACCCGTCACGAACACCATGCAAAAGACTGTATTGGAAAGTAGGCTTGCCATCTTCGCAACCAAAGGTTGTGTAGGTGTCAAGCAACATTCTTCTTTCCAATTCTCTCGGGTCTTTTTCACTTAATTCGTCAGTGTCGATTTTCTTCAAATAGTCTTTAGGTGTTGCTGTAAGACCTAATTTATAACCAATAAAATATTCAAAAACAGCTCGGCTGTTTCCTCCAATGCTTCTGTGTGCTTCGTCTGAGATTACAAGGTCAAAATCAGTAGGCTGAAAAATTCGCTTGTATTTATTTTTGAATAAGAATGATTGAATTGTTGAAACAACTATTTCCGCTTGTCGCCAATCATCTCTATTTTCTTTATAAATACTGCACTTGTAATCAGTTTTTAAATATTCTTTAAATGCCTTGTCAGCTTGGTCTTCCAATTCCAATCTGTCAACTAAAAACAAAACCCGTCTTGCATTGCCAGTCCTCAAAAACAGTTTAATAACTGCCGCAGCAGTTAAGGTTTTACCTGTTCCAGTTGCCATTTCAAATAAAAAACGGTCTTTCCCTTCCTTTACTTCTTCTTGGATTCTCTCAATGGCACGGATTTGATATTTTCTTAAAAAACGAAGTTTGGCTTCTTCAACAAATGTAAGTCGTTGTCCTACATCTTTATATCTTGGGTCGCTTTCGTAATCAGGCTTTTGAGTTTTTACGATGTAGTCATCATTAACCGATTCGTTTATAAGTGTTTCAGCGTTTGGTTTGTAATCAGTATAACCAATAACCGTTTCAGGTTTTGGAAATTTTGAAATAATATTTGGGTTTCCTCTTTGTAAATCCCAGAAATAATGCAAGTTTCCATTTGATAAAATGATAAATCTGCAATTTTGCGATTGGGCATATTTACGTGCTTGTTCTTTAGCGAAAAGCGGATTTATTTCTTCTTTTTTTGCTTCTAAAACAATGAAAGGAAATCCCTTGTTGTCTAGCAAAAGGTAGTCAATAAAACCATTTGTGGTTTTCTCAAAATCTTCCCCGAATTCGTTAAGTTCAGTTCTTGTTAGTTTGGCGTTATTTTCCAAAACAATATTTGCTCTGCCGTTTTCATCGTCAAAAAAACGCCAGCCAGATTCTTCCAGCAGTTTGTTTATTTTAATTCTTGATTTAGCTTCTTTTGACATTACAATTCAATTCTATTTTTAATATTCACAAAGTTAATCTAAAATTATAAAGTCCATTTTTCTTGTTATATCACTGTCTTTCTGCGGTACGTTGTCAAGAAAAGTGCTCTTTTGCAAAGTTTGGTCCGGTGTCGATTTGTGTAGTTTGCAAATGCGCTATTTTGTGCGTTGGTTTTTTTTCATTTTTCTTTCCAGTCTTTATACAGCAAGAAATCCTTTATCTAACTCTCGCCGTATCGTTTTTTGTAATGATCGATAATTTCCAAGCTAGTCAAAGGTATTAAAAAGGAGACATCCGGCAGAGATATTTTGGTTACTTTTACCACAAAGAACTGCTCGTGTCAAAACTGAATTTAGAACTTTTTATTGCCAAAAGGATCTTTTCCGATCGTGATAACAAAAGAAAATTTTCACGGTCCATCATCTCTTTTGCCTTGTTTGGAATCGCATTCGGGTTGATGATTATGATTTTGTCTGTTGCCGTTGTGACCGGTTTCAAAAAGGAGATACGTGACAAGGTGATCGGATTTGGCTCACATATTCAGCTTGTAAATTTTGATTCGAACTCCTCGTTCGAAACGGTGCCAGTCAGCAAGAACCAATCGTGGCTGAATCGGTTAAAAAGCCTTGAAGGGATCAAACATGTTGAAGTATTTGCTACCAAACCCGGCATCATCAAGACGGATGAAGAGATGTTGGGAATGGTTCTGAAGGGAGTAGGAGCCGATTTTGACTGGCGCTTCTTTAAGGAAAATCTTGTCGCCGGATCTATTTTTGCAATCAATGACAGTAGTTCTACAGACAAAATATTGATATCCAAACAGGTAGCTTCGTTGATGAAATTGAAAGTGGGTGATCCGGTCTATTGCTACTTTCTCAACGACAAAGCGACAGATCAGCGGATGCGAAAATTTTCGGTTTCAGGGATATATCAATCCAGCCTGGAGGAGTTTGACCGCCTTTTTGTACTGGCAGATATTCAACAGGTCAGAAAGTTGAATGGCTGGCAACCCGATGAGATCAGCGGATTTGAGATCTCCATCAATAATTTTGACCAGCTGGATGAAATGACGAAAAAGGTGAAGGGGCTGACCATCCATTATGCAGAGCAGGATTCGGTATTGATGCGGCCGGTCAGCATCACCTCCAAGTATCCACAGATTTTTGACTGGCTTAACCTGCTCGATATGAATGTGTGGATTATCCTGACCCTCATCATCCTGGTGGCAGGTTTTAACATGGTCTCCGGATTATTGATACTTATTTTGGAACGAACATCCATGATCGGTACCCTCAAAGCAATCGGAAGCAACAACTACAGCATCAGGAAGGTATTTCTTTATCTCTCCTTCTTTTTAATCGGACGTGGAATGTTGTGGGGAAACATCGCAGGTATCGGTATTTGCTTGCTGCAATCTTATTTTCATATCTTCCGCCTGGATCCGACCTCCTATTATTTGGAATATGTGCCGGTTAATCTGAAGATCATTCACCTGTTGATGCTGAATGCAGGGACTTTGATGGTAACACTGTTGATGCTGGTGGTTCCCTCCTGGTATGTGTCAAGAATCTCACCTGACAGGGCGCTGCGGTTTGATTAATGAGATCTTTTCAAGTATTCATTAATCAACTTCATAACCTCCTCTGGTTGTATGTCATTTATTCCCCTGATTACAATTTTGGATTGCTCGTAAAACGGAGCTCTTTTTGTCAAAGCCGTCCCAATAAACTCCTTCAACTCCTCCTTGCTTTTCCCCGCAATTAGTGGACGTTCAGTTTTGGATTTGAGTAATCTGCATGCAAGGATTTCAATGTCGGGAGCCAGATAGATGGTTATTCCTGCCTCATTCATCTGTTTCATGTTATCGAAAAAGCAGGGTGCCCCACCTCCGGTGCCGATGATAATATCCTCAAACTGAGCCACTTCATGCAAGGCCTGACGCTCCTTTTCACGAAAGGCAGCTTCACCTTCCTGGGCAAAAATATCTGGAACTGATTTGAAATTTCGCTCTTCGATGTATTTGTCAAGATCGATGAAATTCATCCCCATGATCGCGGCAATCTTTCGTCCGATGGTCGATTTCCCACATCCCATGTAACCGGTCAGAAAAATTCTCATTACTCGAAGATTAAGGTCATCTGATCCGGTTCACCATCCTTGCCGGGTCTGATAATTTCAAATGGGATGTCGTCGATCAATTCAAACTCCTCCTGATTTGCAAGAGGTTGCTCCTGAGTGTCGGTCCCCTCTTCCTCTTTTTCCTCACGCTCTTCCTCCTCTTCCCTGATAAGTGGTTCAATTTCAACAATATTCTTTATCTCAAAAGTCGAGATTCGCTTTCCTTTGGCCTTGTAGGATTTGACAGCAATAAATTCGGAAACATCGATGATCTCTTTTTCCCGATCTTCGTGTGCACCGCCAAATTCCACCTCTAGCTGCGGATATTTCTCCCAGGTGATGCTGGTCAGTTTGTTGTCGGGAAACTCTCCGATAAACCGGCATTGTTTCCCGGCATTCGGTTCTATGTAAAATCTTTTCAGGTAATAGAAATTTTGTTCAGCATCAAAATAGATCACTGATGCAATTTGATCCGGATCGAATTTTGAGATGGAAAGCATGTTCTTTTCGAAATGGTTCTCCAGATCGTATGTGAAAAGATGGAAAAATCCGTCCCTGTCGACCACCAGGATCTTGTCATCGCCAGTAAATTCTCCCAGGTACAACCCACGTCCGTCGGCATTGAGCCTCAGCACATCCTCATCGAACCATATTTTTCGTCCGCCAAGGGTCGACATGCCTTTCTCCTTGAGGGTAATTTTGTGAATCTCGTTTTTGGAAACCAGGTTTCCCATGGATGCACGACCTTTGATAGCCAGTTCGGCCATATTAACCTCATCGATCAGTTTCTTTAGTTTCGGTCGTGGTTTGAAGGTAATGCGCAATACTTCAGCTTCCCCGTTAGGGTTGGCACTGAAATAGAGAATTCGTGAACCATCTGTTCCGAGGGTCATGTTGTACTCCTTGTCGCGGGTCACTCCTGTCACGGCAAAACGTTTCATGTAGTTGTATCCGCCTTTGCCATCCCTGTAAACCAGGTTGTAAATGGTACGGTCGTTGTTCTTCTCAAATACCGCCACATGCAGCACATTTTTGCCTATAAAAGCCTTGTCCGAAACCTTTGAAATAAAGTAGGTGCCATCCTTTCTGAATACTATGATATCGTCAATATCGGAGCAATCGCAGATGTATTCTGCTTTTTTCAGTGCAGTACCGACAAACCCTTCCTCCCTGTCGATGTACAATTTCTCGTTGGCAACCACTACTTTGGTGGCTTCGATGTTCTCGAAATTCCTTATTTCACTTTTCCGTTCGCGACCTTTGCCAAACTTGGTTTTTAGTTTTTCGTACCAGGCTATGGAGTAGGGGATGATGTTTTGGATGTGATGTTCTGTCTCGGAGATCTCATTTTCTATGGCAAGAATTAGCTCATCTGCCTTGACCGTGTTGAATTTCAGAATCCGGCCCATCCTGATCTCCATCAACTTGAGCATGTCCTCCTTTGTGATGACCCTTTTAAACTTGGGCTTCCATGGCTCCAGCCGCTTATCGATGTGTGCGACGGCCTCATCCATGTTACCGGAGTCTTCAAACGCCTTGTCCTTGTAAATTCGTTCCTCAATGAATATTTTCTCGAGAGAGGAGAAGTGCCATTGCTCTTCCAGCTCACTTTTGTGAATCTCCAACTCCAGCTTCAACAAATCTACCGTGTTGCCAACCGACCTTTTGAGGATTTCGCTGATCGGCATGAAGTGAGGTTTGTCGTCCTCTATGATGCAGGAGTTTGGCGAGACGGATATCTCACAATCGGTGAAAGCATACAGCGCATCGATGGTCTTGTCTGAACTCGTACCCGGAAGCAGGTGGACGAGAATTTCCACATTGGCAGCGGTGTTGTCGTCAATTTTCCGGATCTTAATTTTCCCCTTTTCGAAGGCCTTGATGATCGTTTCGATCACTGATGATGTAGTCTTTCCAAACGGTATTTCTGTGATAACCAGTGTTTTGTTATCTAATTTTTCGATTTTCGCCCTGATTTTGATAGCCCCGCCACGCAATCCGTTGTTGTATTTTGATACATCTAAAAATCCTCCGGTAGGAAAGTCAGGGAACAATTCGAATGGTTCATTTTTCAGGTGAGAGATGGAGGCATCGATCAGCTCAAGGAAATTGTGGGGCAGGATTTTGGAGGCGAGTCCTACCGCTATTCCTTCAACGCCCTGTGCCAGCAACAACGGAAATTTTGCCGGCAGCGTGACTGGCTCCCTGTTTCTGCCATCATAGGATTGCTGCCACTTGGTGGTTTTTGGATTGAAAAGGACCTCGAGGGCAAACTTCGAGAGCCGGGCTTCGATGTACCGCGGCGCTGCTGCACCATCGCCGGTATGGATGTTTCCCCAGTTTCCCTGGCAATCGATGAGCAAATCTTTCTGACCCAGTTGTACCAGTGCATCACCGATGGAAGCATCCCCGTGGGGATGGTACATCATGGTTTGTCCGATGATGTTGGCGACCTTGCTGTAGCGGCCGTCATCCATCTGTCTCATGGCATGGAGAATCCTGCGCTGTACCGGCTTCAATCCATCGTTGACGTAGGGAACCGCGCGCTCAAGAATGACATAGGAGGCATAATCGAGAAACCAGTTCTGGTACATCGACGAAAGGTAGATGATATGGTGCAGCTCTTTCTTTTCCCCCTGCTCACTCATGTCCGGCAGCAGGTCATCGGGTAAAAGTTCTCCTTCGTTATCCATTAATGTAATATTCTTCGTTTAAATTTTTACACAGAGTTTCACAGAGAATTCACAGAGTTGCACGGAGTAAAATAATTTTTCTCTGTGTAACTCTGTGTTACCTCTTTCTTCCTCTGTGTAATATTTCTCATAACCACTAATCTTGATCTTATAACTCATCCTTCTCCACATGCAGGTTTTCAATGATAAAATCCTGTCTGTCAGGAGTGTTCTTGCCCATATAGAACTCAAGCATCTCGACGATCGATTCATTTTTGTTCAGAATAACCGGATCGAGACGGATCTGCTCTCCGATAAAATTCTTGAACTCATCGGGGGATATCTCGCCCAATCCTTTGAACCTGGTAATTTCCACACCTGTTACGAGAACCTTGACCGCCGCATCCCTTTCCTGTTCGGAATAACAGTATTCGGTCCTTTTTTTATTCCGTACCCTGAAGAGCGGGGTTTGCAGGATGTACAAATGGCCTCTGCGGATCAGTTCCGGGAAAAATTGTAGAAAGAAGGTAATCAGCAACAACCGGATGTGCATTCCATCCACATCGGCATCCGTTGCAATGATCACTTTGTTGTAACGAAGTTCATCGATTCCCTCCTCAATGTTCAGGGCTGCCTGCAGGAGGTTGAACTCCTCATTCTCGTATACAATCTTCTTGGTAAGGCCGTATGAATTTAACGGCTTGCCACGCAGACTGAAGACAGCCTGGGTATTGACATCCCTTGATTTGGTGATGGAGCCGCTGGCCGAGTCGCCCTCGGTGATGAAGATAGAGCTATTGTCTTTGTTTTCGTGTGGTGTATTGTAATGCAACCTGCAGTCTCTCAGTTTTTTATTGTGAAGACTTACCTTTTTTGCACGTTGCTTGGCCAGTTTCTGTATGCCGGATATGGCCTTGCGTTCTCTTTCTGACTCCTGGATTCTCCGCAACAGCACATCGGCCGTCTGCGGGTTTTTGTGAAGGTAATTTCCAAGCTCTTTTTGGATAAAGTTCATGACAAAGTTTCGTACCGACATTCCGTCCGGTGAAATGTCCCTCGATCCCAGCTTGGTCTTTGTCTGTGATTCAAACACAGGTTCTTCCACTTTGATACTGATGGCCGCTACGATGGAGGCCCTGATATCCGAAGCATCGAACTCTTTTTTGTAAAAATCACGAACGGTCTTGATCAGCGCTTCCCTGAACGCGGCCAGGTGTGTACCTCCCTGAACGGTATGCTGACCGTTGACAAATGAATAGTAATCCTCGCCGTATTGATTGCCGTGTGTAATGGCGCTTTCGATATCCTCGCCCTTCAGGTGAATGATAGGGTAGAGCGGTTCCTGTCCTATATTTTCGTTCAGCAGGTCGTAGAGTCCATTTTTGGAGAGGTATTTTTCACCGTTGTAGTTGATAACCAACCCTGCGTTGAGGTAGGTATAGTTTTTCAACATGGCCACCACATACTCATCAATATAGTGGTAGGTTTTGAAAATATCCTCGTCGGGGGTGAATACGACTGTGGTGCCGTTTGGTTCGTCGGTCGGAAGCTCATCATTTTCGACGACAACATCCCCTTTGGAGAAATCGATCACCTTGATTTTCCCGTCACGAACAGATCTTATGGAGAAGGAGTTGGAGAGTGCATTTACCGCCTTGATCCCGACGCCATTGAGACCGACTGATTTTTTGAAGGCTTTGGAATCATATTTTGCACCGGTATTCATCCTGGCAGCCACATCCATCAGCTTGCCCAGAGGAATACCACGGCCAAAGTCACGGATCGAAATCCTCTGATCTGAAACGTGAATATCGATCTTCTTACCATTGCCCATCATGAACTCATCGACCGAATTGTCTATCACCTCTTTGAGTAGGACATAGATACCATCATCGGCAGCTGAGCCGTCTCCGAGTTTGCCAATATACATCCCCGGACGTTTTCTGATGTGCTCTTTCCAGTCGAGCGTACGTATCGAATCTTCAGAATAACCTTGAACCATTCTTAATTGAGTTTGCACAAATATAAAGAAATAAGGGAGCGATTTCTTACGATCGCCCCCTCAGTAATGAACAACTAACGGTTGATAAATATTGTCAAAAAAGGCTTATTTATTTTGAATCTTTACTCTGCCTAACTTACCAGAATCATCATTTTTTTGGATTGGAACGATCCTGAAGGATGAAAACAAAGGGAAAGATCTTTCTCATTTTTGATTCAGTTTAAAAGTAAAATGGTAGCTTCCGGCTGAAAGTGAAAGCTTCGATGATTTTTTGTCAGTAGAAATTATTTTGATAAACTGATTGGATTCAATAGGTTGGTTACCCTCTTTTATTTTTTGACCCGGCAGCAGAAGGGTGGCGCTGCTGTTGGCCGGAACGGTGACAAAATAGTCAATTTTTTCATTCGATTTTACCCATTTTGACAAAATTAAGCCATAGGGTCCAATGTGTGACGCTTCAAAATAGGTCAACCCCTTTACGAAATGGGGTTCGAGCAGGATGTTTTTAAAGCCGGGCTGATTTGGATCCGGCTTGATGCCACCCAAAGCTTTGAAAAACCATGCACTTATCTCTCCGAACATGATGTGGTTCAATGAGATATCTGATTTTGCATCAATTGGCCAGTTTTCGTACAAGGTGGTAGCTCCGTTTACCATCCACCAACCCCACGAAGGGAAAGTCTCCTGTGCAGCAACTTTGTATGCAACTTCAGCATATCCATTTTCGCTCAGTGCATTCAACAAAGCTTTGGTACCCAACATGCCTACATCCAGATGGAACAGATCGGCCTCCATTCGTTTGGCCAGATTGCCAGCTACCAGAGGTTTCAACTCCTGTGGCACCACTCCCCAGAAAAGTGGAGCAGCCAATTCTGTCTGTAATCCGGTGGCATAGATTCCGGTGGTATCGTTCAGGAATTTTTTGTTAATAGCCAGTTTGATCTTTTCAGCCAATGCCGAATACTTTTCGAAATCATCATGTTTGCCAAGCATTTGAGCTGTTTTGGCCAAGATATTGGCATCAGCGTAATAGTAACAGGAGGAGGTGAGCTCTTTGCTTGCCTTCGATTTGACCGGTATCCAGTCGCCAAGGCCCCAGTTCGTCAAATTCTCCGGACTGATCCGGTCAATGTAGTCGACGTACCTTTTGATGTTGTCGTAGGTCTGCTTCAACAGTCGGTTATCGCCGTAAAACTGGTAAATGTTCCATGGAATGATTACCAGGGAACTGGTCCAGTCGGGACCGTTGGCCCAGTCGTATCCCCACCCCGATGTGGGTATGATGTTCGGAAGTACGCCATTGGGCTGCTGCTCATCGCGGTGGTCGGCCAACCATTTTTCGTAGACTGTGATGCCGTCGAAGTTGAACAATCCGGTTTCTACAGCGATCTGTCCATCGCCGGTCCAGCCGTTTTTCTCCCTTTGCGGGCAATCGGTAGGATAACCGTACAGATTGGAAAGGTAAGAGTTGTTGGCGGCCATCCATATTTTGTTGAGGGTTGGATTGGAACTCTCAATTTTTCCTACCGGAGGAACGTCACTGTGCATAAATAGCCCAATCAGGCTACTTTGGTGCAATTCGACAGGTTTACTGGAGGAGATTTCGATGTACTGGAATCCCTTGTAGTTGAAGTGTGGCGAAAAAGTCTCTTCGGCACCACCTTTCAGGATGTAAATGTCAGTTCCAAACGGATCTTTGTCGTCGGTTGGACGGTAATGAACCGAAATATTTGATTGATCGGCCCTGCCATTGTCATAGATCCGCTCGCCGTGTTTAACGGTCAGTTTCGTACCCGGAAGGCCCTTTACGGTCAGTTTGCTCACCCCTGCAATATTTCGTCCCAGATTGAAGACATAAAGTGAGTCGCTGAATTTTCTGAAAGATATTGCTCCTATCTCCTCCGTGGCCCGTATCGGTTGAAGCTGCTGAGAGACAATATTTTGAGAAGGAGCGGCAGTCAGTTTGGCATTGGTCCATTTGGAATCATCGTATCCATTCATGTTCCATCCGGTCAATTCCAGATTTGCGTCCTGATGTTCGCCGGTATAGATGCTGTTGAAGATTACAGGACCCGTCGAAGTTTTCCAGCTGGTTCCCGAGGAGATGGTCTGTACCGTACCATCCTGGTAAGTGATACGAAGATCCATGCAGAATTTGGGTCGGGCGCGCCAGGGGGCCTTGTCGAAATACCATACAGCGGTAGATTGGTGGTTGAACCAACCATTGCCCAAAAGTATGCCGAGTGTGTTTTTACCACCAACAAGGTATGCTGTCACATCGTGGGTAACGTAGAGTGTACGTCGGTCGAAACGGGTGTACATCGGGTCTAGCCGGTGATCTCCGATTTTCTGCCCGTTGACGTAGAGTTCAAATAGCCCGCCAACTGCCACATAAGCCCGGGCTGAGACCACTTTTTTCGTTACATCAATCTCCTGGCGAAAGTAGGGAGTTGGTTTCAATGAAATATCCCTGGAGTCGGTGATCCAGGCCCCATGCCAGTTTTTCACCTCCATCATGCCCGTCTCAAAGGAGGCTACCCGACTATCGCTGTTTGGCTTCTCCTCCCGGTCCCAGCTCTTCACCTTCCAGAAATATTTGGTGTATGGAAGTAATTTAGATCCTGAATAAGTAACAAGTATGCTGTCAGACAATATTTTACCGGTATCCCATATTGATCCTCTTCCGTTGGCCAACGCGACTGAGTCCATCCCCACTGTGATTTGATAGGCGGTCTGTTTGGCTCCCATACCGGGATCATTTAGCTGCCAGGATAACCTAGGATTGGGCACATCTATGCCCAGTGGATTGACCAGGTGCTCACATTGCAGGTTGTTAGGGATGGATTGTGCCCCCAATTTCAGGGCAAGGAACATTAGTAGTAAGAAGTTGAATTTCATTAGAATATGATAAAAATGTGAAAATTTCGCTTTATAAATAGCCACTGGCTTCAGCCAGTGGAAAGAGAGAATAATAATGAGCCGGCTTTAGCCAAATTTGATCAGATTTTGGCTAAAGCCAGGCGCATATTGCCTTTGCCAGTCCGTCGGTTGAAACCGACGGCTATTAATGAACCTCCAAAATCACCGATTCCAGCGGCTTCAGGTTTAGCTTAATTTTGCCGGACTGTTTCTCTACCAGAAGCTGATAGCTGTTGCTATTGTTCAGATGGTCAGTCAGCGCATAGGTGCCATCCTTCAGGTTCCATTGCCGGATGAGCTCAGTTGGCAAAAGAAGGTCAAATGTATTCGGGCGGTCTGCATCAAATCCAGCCACAATCACCAATTTTTGGTCAAGGCTCCAGCGGACAAAAGCAAAGATTTTGTCTGAATAGCCGACAGATTTTTCCCTGTTGCAGGTCTGTAATTCCTCGTATTTCCCCATTAAAGCATGGGAGGTAATGGTGAAATTAAGCAATCGTTTGTAAAACTCACGAAGAGATTTCCCCTCTTTCGAAAGTTTGCCTCCATCGAAGGCTCCTCCGTTCATCCAGCGCTGGTGAGCGGGAACACCGATGTAATCGAAAATAGAGGTCCGTGATGGTTTTCCGAATCCGGCATTCCCTGCACCCTTCTCCCCAACCTCCTGGCCGAAATAGAGCAGGGTGGGAGAGGTGCTGATGGTGGCAGATACCACCATGGCCGGTTTTCCTTTGGCGGCATTGCCCGCAAATTCCGGACTTGCCAGCCTTTGTTCGTCGTGGTTCTCCAGAAAATGCATCATGTGGTGTTCGACATCGGCCAGGCTTGACTGCACTTTGACCAACCGGTCGGCAGGAGCTTTCCCCTGTATTATTTTTTTCAGTGTATCGTAAAAGGCAACCTTATCGTAGAGATAATCCATTTTCCCGACATGAATATAAGAATGGACAAGCGATGAATTGTACACTTCTGCCACCAATGTGGTTTTTGGATACTCCTTTTTGATGGTGCTGTTCAGGTAGCTCCAAAATTCAACCGGTACCATTTCGGCAATGTCGAACCTGAAACCATCTACTCCTTTATTTAACCAAAATAGGCAGATATCCCTGAATTTTATCCAAGAATCCGGAACTGCTTTTCCCTGCCAAAAGGCATAATGGGCAAGGGCGGGTTTGTCGTCGTAGCCATCTGGCAGGGATTCGAAATCATTGGTGCCGTCTGGTCTTACGCCATAATTGATTTTGACAGTTTCATACCAGTCATCAGCCTTAGGTTGTGCAAGTCTGGAACCGTTTCCGGTCCATTTGGCAGGATTTTCATCAAATCTACCATCAACCATAGGATTTGGTGAACCACCAAGAGGCTTTTCGGTCAGAACCGGCACTTTAAATGATTCTCCCGGCAGGTAGTAAAAATTGTTGTCGCGGGCATAGACAACACTTTTGTCGTCGGTCTCTCCAAAGTCTTTTACCCCGGATGGTTTGGTGATGGAGTGGTAATTACGGGCTACATGATTGGGAACAATATCTATGATGACCTTTAATCCCTGTTCATGGGTACGCTGAACAAGGGCCTGGAACTCCACCATTCTTTTGGCCGGGTCGACGGCAAGATCGGGATCTACGCTGTAATAATCCTTAACGGCATAAGGTGAACCAGCCCGGCCTTTGACCACATCCGGGTCGTCGTTCGAAATGCCGTAAGCAGTATAATCCCGGATCACATCGTGATGCAGGACACCTGTGAACCATATGTGTGTAACACCCAGTGCCTTAATCTCTTTGAGGGCTTTCGGAGTGAAATCCCTGAACTTGCCAACCCCATTCTCTTCGATGGTTCCCCATGGTTTGTTGGTGGTATTGGTATTCCCGAAAAGTCTCGTAAAGACCTGATATATAACGATTTTGTGGTTAGAGCTATCATTTGGGGCCAAGCTCTTTTGGTCTATAGGATCGGTTTTAAAACCAAAACAGAAGAGGATTAACAGAAAGAGAAATGACCTGAAAAGATATTTCATGATTGTAAGAATTTAAGTATTAGACATGCTGAACCAGTTGCACCAGCGACTTCAAGCAAAGGTAAATATTAAGTTATTATCTTTGCTTGATGGGCAAGAAAACTACAGGCTTTTTAGACAATATCGACCGGAAAGGTTACCGGCCAAAGTATGGAGGTCTGGAGATCCTTAAATATCTCGGTCCCGGGCTTTTGGTGACGGTTGGTTTTATCGATCCGGGAAACTGGGCATCCAATCTTGCTGCCGGTGCCAATTTCGGGTATTTGTTGCTCTGGATGGTGACCTTTTCGACCATCATGCTCATCATGCTCCAACACAACGTGGCGCATCTTGGGATAGCTACCGGACTCTGTCTTTCTGAAGCAACCACTAAATTCATCAAACCGGCTTTTTCAAAACCCATTCTGACTTCAGCAGTGCTGGCTTCCATCTCGACCTCCCTGGCAGAGATTCTTGGAGGGGCCATTGCTTTGAATATGCTTTTCGACATCCCGATCAGGGCAGGATCGGTGCTGGTGGTCATTTTTGTAATGATCATGCTCTTAACCAATGGCTACCGGATGATTGAGAAATGGATCATCGCCTTTGTATCTGTGATCGGACTCTCCTTTATTTATGAACTCTCTTTGGTTCAGATCGACTGGAATAGTGCCATTCATTCATGGGTAACCCCTCATTTTCCCAAAGGATCGATGGTCATCATCATGAGCGTGCTGGGTGCTGTGGTCATGCCGCACAACCTTTTCCTGCACAGTGAGATCATCCAGAGCCGGCAATGGAACCTGCAAGATGAGAAAACGATCAAAAAACAGCTCAATTATGAGTTTCTCGACACGCTTATCTCCATGCTGGTAGGCTGGGCGATCAACAGCGCCATGATACTGCTGGCGGCTGCTACATTCTTCAAGGTTGGCACCGAAGTGACCGAATTGCAGCAGGCACAGGGATTACTTGCGCCACTTCTTGGCATGCATGCGGGGATCGTCTTTGCTGTTGCACTGCTTTTCGCCGGAATTGCATCAACTATTACCTCCGGAATGGCGGCAGGATCTATCTTCTCCGGTATATTTCAGGAGCCTTACGATATCAAGGACAACCACTCCCGACTGGGTGTTGCCATCTCCTTCGTGGTAGCGCTGCTTATTATTTTTCTGATTTCAAATCCCTTCAAAGGTCTGATCTATTCGCAGATGTTGTTGAGCATCCAGTTGCCAATCACCATATTTGTGCAGGTCTACCTCACTTCCTCCGAAAAGGTGATGGGGAAATACAAAAACAGCATATTCAATGCGGTAGTGCTCTACCTGATCGGCGCTGTAGTGACGTTGATGAATATTGCGCTTCTTGCTAGCTTCCTTTGATTTTTTATTATTTATTCCTTTCAATGGCCATGACACCTGGCTTGGGAGGGTTTTAGATTGTTCCGTCACAGGAAACAACGTACCCTGGAACATGTGAATCATGTAAGCAAAATACATTTTTATGTAACACTAACCCTGTTGCAGGTCTCTACCTTTGTCGGGTTGTGGAAATTCTTTCACAATGATTAAATAAAATGTGATGAAAAAAATACATACTTTAATGAGTATCGTGTTATGTGTCCTGCTAGGTCTCAACCTGAATTCATGTACAAAAGACGGATCAACGCCACCCACTTACCCTTACAATGTGCGGTTGACCGATGCACCCGGTCCTTACAATGCTGTAAATATTGATCTTCAGGGAATAGAAGTAACCGGAATTGACGGCAAAGCTGTGTCGTTGAATGTTAAAGCGGGTATTATTAACCTGCTGAATTTCTCAAACGGTGTGGATACGCTTATTACCACAGGCACTCTGGAGATAGCCACAGTGGAACAGATAAGGCTTATATTGGGTACAAACAACTCAGTAGTGGTCAACAATGTGAAATATCCATTAAGTACGCCAAGCGCTGATCAAACGGGTTTGAAGCTGCAGGTACACCAAACACTTCAGGCAGGAATATATTACGCCGTACTCCTCGATTTTGATGCCAACAAATCTATCGTTCTTGATGGCAACGGAACATACAGACTGAAACCGGTGATAAGAACGATTGAAGCTGCACTCAATGGATCTATCAGAGGTAAAATATCTCCGATAGGTATACTAGCCTTTGTAACTGCCACCTCTGGAAGCAATTCATACTCCTCTAATGTGAACGCATCCGGTGACTTTTTGCTTATGGGACTTCCCGCAGGAACTTACTCGATTACAGTTACCCCAGCATTGCCATTACTTCCTGTTATTAATTCTACTTTACTAAAATGATTTTTACTTATAATATCTATCTATATC
>CAYHQN010000022.1:0-18147 GCA_964358545.1 uncultured Tangfeifania sp.
AGGCTGATATAGATAGATATTATAAGTAAAAATCATTTTAGTAAAGTAGAACTAACATTTAAAGCAATTACTGCCATTGGAAAGAGAACAGATTTAGAATCGGTTCGAAAACGCAAAGATGGCTCCCTGGTTCCCGTACATATTTTTGGGGTTCCCTTCAGTATTGAAGAAAAGCAAAAGGGGCAGTACTGGATGTATCTAGACATCACAGACCGTAAACAGGCTGAAGAGACTTTGCGCGAGAGTGAAGAGCGGTTCCGCAGTATTTTTATGAATTCGACGATAGGCATCTACCGGACATCACTCGACGGAGACGTACTGATGGCTAATCCGATGCTGGTCGAAATGTTGGGATACAAAAGTTTTGAAGAGCTCCAAAAACGCGACCTGAGTAAAAATTACAGTCCTGAATATCAGCGTTCTGATTTTATCCAGAGAATTGAAAAGGAGGGAATCATAAAGGGGATGGAATCGTCCTGGAATCGTGCCGATAACTCCATTCTCTACGTCAGGGAAAGCGCAAGGGCTTTTCGCGACAGTGAAGGCCGGATTCTTTACTTTGAAGGGATGGTAGAAGATATTACTGAACGAAAACATAAAGAATTAGAGATACAAATCCAATCTGAAATAGGGCACAGTGTTTCTACCTCGTCAAATTTGACTGAATTAATGCAGATGATACACAGTTCACTACGGAAAGTGGTCTATGCCGAGAATTGTTTTTTTGCGCTTTATGATGAGAATACCGGACTTTTTAGTTTCCCTTATTATGTAGATCAATTTGATACCTCCCCACAGCCGTTGGAGTTAGCAAAAAGCTACACTTCTTATGTTTTTCATTCCGGAAAATCGTTAATTATTGCCACACAAGTATTTCAGCAGCTTAAAGATCAAAAAAAAATTGAGTTGATTGGTTCTGTAGCCCCATCCTTGATAGGTGTAGTATTACAAATATCTTCAAGAATAATTGGGGTGTTGGTGCTTCAGCATTACCAGGAAGAAAATATATACAAAGAGGAACATCTAAGGTTTCTGGATTCTATAGCAAGTCAAATTGCCAATGTAATTGAACGTCGCAGGGCTAAGGAAGACCTTGAAAAGAGTGAAGCAAATTTGCGCGAATCCAATGCTACCAAAGACAAGTTTTTTTCCATCATTTCACACGACCTGAAAAGCCCGTTTAACGCCATTGTTGGTTTTAGTGATATCCTGGTAGAACAGGTCCGCGAAAAGAACCTTGAAGGAATTGAGGAGTATGCAAAAATCATTCAAGATTCGTCGCAACGCGCAATGGATTTACTCATGAATCTGATGGAATGGTCGCGCTCTCAAACAGGGAGAATGGAGTTTAGCCCCCAATATCTCGATATTGATGTACTTATCAACGATGCTACCGAATTGTTAAGTGACGTTGCTCATCAAAAATTGATTGCTATTTCAAGGGAATTGCCGCAAAATATCAGGGTATTTGCCGATAAGGCCATGATTGGCACCTTATTGAGGAACCTGATTTCGAATGCCATCAAATTCACTTACCCGGGAGGGTCAATTGTTGTTTCGGCCGAACAGAAACAGGATGAATTGAAGGTAACCATCAGTGATAACGGGATCGGGATAAATGCAGATGCAATGGGTAAGTTGTTCAGAATTGAAGAAAGCTACTCAACAAAAGGCACACAAAATGAGCAAGGCACCGGACTGGGCCTGATCCTTTGTAAAGAATTTATCGAAAAGCATGGAGGTAAAATCTGGGCAGAAAGCGAAGTAGGCAAAGGGAGTAAGTTTAGTTTTACTATCCCCAAAGTTTAACCCAAAGCAATGACCTCTTTGCGAGGATCGCCATTTTGCACAATCAGGTAACATGCATACCGGGTAAGTTTATAGTCAGTAATTTGTTTGGTCGCGGATTTGGGCATCTCTATCGTTTTGCTGACCTCAGCAAAATGATCAACTATTTCATAACCACTGTTTTTACAGGTCAGTATTGCAAGGGTTAAGACTTTTGCTCAACTGATTTTGAAGAAAAAATGCCTCCTACTGGTTACTTTTCCTAAATACCATCCATTAAAAGTAAAATATTGACTTCGCTTGCGATGACTTATCCACATGTTTGTGTAATTTTAAACGTTTGATAAAAAATGAAAGCTCAGTTAACTTTAACTAAGAACCTGTACCTCAATATAACTTGACCTGAATCAAATAGGATGGCCTATTCAACAAAAAGGTATACTTTCAAACTTCTGAAAAACTCTTTGCGTGATCGTAGCATCAACAAGATGAAATATCTATTTGTGATTTTGTTTTCCTTATTGATGATCCATTCATCAGAAGCCCAGACCAGAAGAGCCATCATCTATCTTCACTTTTCAACCCATGGCCAGCAGGTCACTGATTTGGATGGGGTCTTTGGCTTATCTGAAAAGTGGTAAAAAGTTGAAGGCCAAAGAACTGCTAATACAGCTCATAGAAAAACCTTCCGGCGAATTTTATTCATAGGCGAATTTATTTTTCACTTGATACTTGTTTTATATCATGAAGTTTACTTATTTTGCAAAATAAATACAAAATAAGCCATGTTACTTGAATTTAAAGTATCCAACTACAGATCTGTTGGCGAAGAACAGACCATAAGTTTAATCCCTGCTCCAAAACAAAAGGACCATCTGGAGAATATTCTGAGCAAAGGTAGATACCAGGCATTAAATGCCATCGCATTCTACGGACCTAACGCGGGAGGAAAATCTAACATTCTAAGAGCGATGAGCCTTTTAGATAGATTGGTACATAATTCGGCCAGAACCTCTTCAACCACGAGCTTACCTTATGATCCATTTTTATTAAAGGAAGGTTGGGAAACCAAACCAACAAGTTTTGAAATTTCATTTGTAATCGAAGAATATCGGTACCGTTATGGTCTGGAATTTACAGCAATTGAAATTAAAAAGGAGTGGTTGTTTCGTAAATCTTTAGGGCGGGAAGTAAGTCTATTTGAAAGAGAAGGTGAAATTATTGATGTTAGCTCGGGTTTCAATGGATCAAAAAAAATAATTGATGCGGCAATTGAGGCCACCAGAATCAATGCGCTGTTCCTCTCAACCTGCGACATCCTGAATGTCGAGGAGGCCAAAAGCATCATGCAGTGGTTCAAGTATTTTATAATGATAGATGGGTTGAATACCGAAGATGATGTTCAAACAGTTTCACTTTCGGCCAATGGTAGTTACAAAGACAAAATCAGTCAATATCTCTCAAGCATAGGGCTGGGTTTGTATGACATAGAAGTTACCACAAAAGATTTTGAAGAATCACAATTACCGGATAGCCTTGACGAAAACATGAGGGTTCAGTTATCGAGACAGTTAATGGGGACTAAAAGCTATTCGGTAAATGCCCTGCATCAAACGTATAAGGCAGATGGTTCGCTTTCTGATAAATTGGTCAACTGGGACTTTAGTGAAAGAGAATCAGCCGGAACTCAAAAGGCATTTAAACTAAGTGGCCCCGTTTTGTGGGCTTTGGCAAATGGCGGAGTTTTGATCATCGATGAGATTGAAGCTGCCTTACATCCCATTATGACTTTAACCACCATCGAATTGTTTCTGAATAAAGTGAGTAATCCGAATAATGCCCAATTAATTTTTGCCACCCATGACACCAATCTTTTGAGCTATTCCAACCTACGGCGAGACCAAATTTGTTTCGCGGAGAAAAACAGATGGGAGAGCACTGAAATCTATTCGCTTTCTGATTTTGTTTATTTCGGAGAGAAAAATGGCGAATTCAAATCGGAAAAGGAGAGACCGGATACAGATAAAGAGAAACGTTATTTTGAAGGTCGATACGGAGCAATCCCTGCCTTGGGTAATTTTAAATCATTCATGCAAAACACCCAATGGCAAAAAAAGGGAAATTAGCACAGGCTAAAACAAAAGATGATGATGTTCGTCCGCTCCGACCCAGGAGATACGATATGTTTATGCTTATTGTCTGTGAAGACGAAAATACTGAACCCTACTATTTTAGGCAAATAAAGAAACAATTTCCCGAAAATACGGTCTATTTGAGGGAGATCGGAACAGGCAAAAAGCCCAAAGGAATCGTTGAGCAATCTATTGTTGAAAGAGAAGCCTTATCAATAGAAACAAGAAAATCAATTGATGAAGTCTGGGTTGTATTTGACAAAGATGATGAGGGTGATAATGCGACTACTCTGGCAAGTTTTAATTCAGCCTGGGCACTGGCCGGGCAAGAAAACATCAACATCGCTTTCAGTAACGAAGTTTTTGAATTGTGGTTATTGCTTCATCTGGTAAAAGTGTACTCAACCAGCCCAATTTCAAGAGCCGACATTTATTTAAGATTAGAAACAGCAATAAAGTCATTTGAAACACACAAAGAGTTTGTCTACGAGCACGGGAAGACAAATGTAATTGATGCCATTCTTGCATTAGGAAATGAGACAAAAGCAATCAAACGCGCCGAAAAAATAATGGCTGATCAAGAAGGAAAACAACCGATTGATGCAAATCCCAGCACTACTGTCTATCTGTTGGTCAGACGATTAAGAGATCTAATTGATTGGTATTCTTATACTCCAAATTAAGAATGCCCCTTATTCGGAAAGATGTTTAAAATATTTTTGAAAAAAGTAGTCCAAACCGGATTACTTTTTTTTTGACGTGACATTAAGAGTATAAAAGATAAAAATTCAAAATCATTTTAACCCTAAAAATTCAAGAGTCATGAAAACAAGAAGAATCCTTTCAGTTTTGTTGTTGGTTGCAATTGCATTTGTATCACAGGCCCAGCATTACAGAAGCAACGGAATGCCGGATATGCGCTACAGCGAAAACAGGTCGGCCTATGGTAGCAGTTACACCACAACAACCACACTGCCTGCAGTAAGGTATCAAAGCGGATACCAGCGAACCGATGGTACGGTTGTAAGCTCGCACTATAAGACGGAGAGCAACAATACCAACTGGGACAATTTTTCAACCCGTGGAAATTCCAATCCTTATACGGGGGAGAGCGGATCAAGGGCCAGGGACTATTCAAATGAAGCCAGGAATTACGGCAGTGGTCAGACAATCCAGACAGGCTCCCGCGGAGGGCAATATTACATCAACGGCAACGGTGGAAAAACCTACGTGCCAAAACAATCATTTTGATTCTGAAACTCCTGCTTTCCAACCTTTTTAACTGCCTTTTATTCAAATAAATTAAACCAATAAAAAAACAAAGATGAAAAAGAAAATTGCCCTTATGTTGTTGTCAATGATCCTATTAGTTGCAGTAGCTTATGCTCATTCCGGAAGAACGGATTCAAGAGGTGGACATCGTGACAATCAGAATAAAAGTGGACTCGGCTACTATCACTTCCACTGCGGAGGTCATCCCCCGCATTTGCATAAAAATGGAGTGTGTCCCTACAGAAAATAGGAATCTGTCCCGCAAATTCTGGGCCAGTAGTAAAAAAATAGCAAAGGCCAATCAAAATTCATCGATTGGCCTCGTGCATTTATTGGGATAGCTTACAAAAAGCCACCTTGAATTTAATAATCACCGAAACTAAACGGGATTAGTAACCGGAGCTACCGGTGCCGCCTTGCCCCTTCCTGAATAATCAACAATGTTCCGGGCATTTTTATAGGCATTGAAAAAATCGGGATGGCTAAACTGGTAGGGTTGTATTAGGGCATCCATTTGGTCTTTCAGCAGTTTATCCTGAGCTTTGAAAACCCCGTTGATATTCCCCGTCGAGACCTTGGAGAGGTTCATGGAAACCCTGCGTTTGGGAATGGCAAGTTTAAATTCGGCTAAAAGCCGCTCCATTTTTAAGAATTCCGCCTCACTTATAAAATATTTGGCAAGGTCAGTTTTCAAAGGCAGCGCCATTCCGTTTAACAGCGTTCCAATGTCGAACAGGATAGAATCGGCCACTATTTTCAGTTTTGAAACCGAGTAGTTGGCTTTGGTTTTTAATTCCGCGTTTTTGGTAGAGGTGGCATTAGCCTTCAGACCTGCTTCGAACAACAAAATCATCTGCGTCAGCGCACTTCGCAAGTCGCTTTTGTTCTTGGTCAACCCGCTGCTGTCTGCCTCCTGAACCTGACGGTTCTGGTTGATGACCGTCTGTCCGGCCTTTAGCAACTGCAATGCGGTAAAGAGATCTCCCTCTGTGCCGACATGTTCTGAATGAGTGTCAAGAACCAAATTGACAGCCTCATACATTCTGAATTTGTTCAACTGTTTTTTGTTCATGATAAAAAAATTAAGGGATGAATATTGTTAATAATGTCCCACCGGAATAGCCTCATACAACCATTCCAAAGGATATTTACCATAAGTTACGGGAAAAAAAGGAGAAAAACGAATGAATCTAATAAAAAGTGATAACCTACCTGGGTCGTAGGTTTAATTACCTGCGGTCTCTAATAGATTATTTTCCACCTTCATAGAACTATTATTCACAACTATTGTGCTTCCAGTTACCACCAGATGACATCTAACAAGTGTCATTACACATCTGGTTACCGTCGATTGACATCTAACAAGGTTCAGAGCATTTCTAACAACCAACATTTGGCATCTAACAAGGTTCAGAGCATTTCTAACAACCAACATTTGGCATCTAACAAGGTTCAGGGCATTCCTAGCTACCTCTAATGAATATCTGGGAAGGTTCAGAGCATTTCTAACAAACTCATTCGGGCATCTGGATTAAATTCATTGCCCGTTAGGGCATCAATGTCCATAGAAAGGGCAGAACCAGAGCTAAGGTTTCCCCGATAGGGGATAAACCATTATACGGGAAAATCTTTGGTGGATCGACCTGATTTTGTTGATTCCCTGACGGGGAAACGAGATTTTTCAATTATTTTTTCTATTGACATTGATGCCCTAACGGGCAAATATTGAATAGTAATTATTGAATTGTGATAATTGGCTGTAGGATTTTAATATGAACTAATACAAAATATAAATTGGGGAATTGAAGAACACTTAAAAGTTCTACAATTCTCCAATTTATTATTCAGCACAGATCAAATAATCTGTAATCTTTAATCTGTAATTTTTAATTCGCTTTCAGTGCAACACCTCTTCCACCTGGCAATATGGTAATCCCCACGCATCAGCTACACCTTTGTAAACGACTTTCCCGTTTACCACGTTTAGGCCCTTGCGAAGGGCTTTGTCATCGGTACAGGCTTTCTTCCAACCGTGAGCAGCAAGGCTAATGGCGTATGGAAGGGTGGCATTGGTCAGGGCAATTGTGGAAGTACGCGGAACGGCCCCAGGCATGTTGGCGACAGTATAATGGATCACTTCATCCACTACATAGGTTGGATGATCGTGGGTAGACGGAACCGTAGTTTCGATGCATCCGCCCTGGTCGACAGCAACATCTACCATCACAGTGCCCGGGTTCATTGTTTTCAGCATGTCCCTGGTTACAAGGGATGGAGCTTTGGTGCCGGGAATAAGGACCGCACCAATAATCAGGTCGCTTACCTGAACCTGTGAGCGGATATTGTAATCGTTCGACATCTGTGTTTTTACATTGGCAGGCATGATATCGTCGAGGTAACGAAGGCGTTTAAGGCTGATATCCATGATGGTGACATCCGCGCCAAGGCCGGCAGCCATCTTTGCCGCTTCGGTCCCGACGATACCACCACCCAGGATCAATACTTTAGCCGGCAATACTCCGGGAACACCTCCCAGCAACATCCCGCGACCACCAAAAGTTTTCTCCAGATATTTGGCGCCTTCGTGAATCGACATCCTTCCGGCTACTTCGGACATAGGAATCAGCAGCGGCAGGGAACGGTCGTCGAGCTCTACGGTTTCGTATGCCAGACAAACGGCTTTGCGGTTGATCATCGCCTGCGTCAATTGCTCAGAAGATGCAAAGTGGAAGTAAGTATAGACCAACTGTCCGGCTTTGATCAAAGGATACTCCGATTCAATCGGTTCTTTGACCTTGATAATCATGTCTGCAATGGCATATACCTCCTCAATGGTTGGTAAAATAGTGCCACCGGCCCCTACATATTCAGCATCGGCAAATCCGCTGCCATTTCCGGCCGTAGCCTGTACATATACACTATTTCCCCTCTTAACCAGCTCTGCAACTCCTGCTGGAGTGAGCGCAACACGGTTTTCGTTATTTTTAATTTCTTTTGGAAGTCCGATAATCATGGTAATAAATTTTATTTGCGTACAAAATTAAGCAAAGAATCCCGCATCTAACCATGATTAAATACCATGTATTTGGCTCTTTTTATAATTTTACAGTTGGGTAGGAAGAATCATTATTTGCTATATAATTTTAAAAATTTCGATTGATTTCTTAACAAAAAGAAAGCATTTGAGTGAAAAATTGAAATAATTATATCTGTATCTTTGACCCCTACAAACAATTGAACAATACGGAATGCCTGCAATATCAAACAGAGGAGTGGAGTTACCTGAATCGGCCATCAGGAAACTGGTGCCTTATGCCGAGAAGGCCAAAGCACTTGGCAGAAAAGTTTACCACCTGAACATTGGCCAGCCCGACATCAAAACCCCTCAGCATGCCATCGAGCGAATCAGAAATTTTAATTTTGATCTGATCCCTTATGGACATTCATTTGGAAATGATACCTACCGGAAGAAGCTTGCCCAATATTACCGCGACAGGAACCTGGAGGTGGATGCTTCGCAGATTCTGATTACTACCGGCGGTTCAGAGGCCATCTCTTTTGCCTTCATGGTTTGCTTTAATCCTGGGGATGAAGTCATTATCCCGGAACCTTTTTATGCCAATTATCAATCCTTTGCCATAGCCAATGATGTTGTGATCAAACCGATTACATCGACCATCGAAACCGGCTTTCAGCTTCCTTCCATAGCAGAGTTTGAGAAAGTAATCACACCAAAAACAAAAGGGATCTTTATCTGCAATCCCAACAATCCTACCGGTTATGTGTATACCAGGGAGGAGCTGGAGCAGCTGCAGGAGTTGGTGCTGAAATACGATTTGTATCTTTTGGCAGATGAGGTTTACAGTGAATTTGTCTACGATGGTAAAGTTCATTATTCTGTTTTGGAACTGGAGCGGATCAAGGAAAATGTGGTGATGATCGACTCAGTTTCGAAAAGGTTCAGCGCTTGCGGAATCCGAATTGGATCGCTGGTCTCCAAAAATAAACTGGTTATCAAGACTATTTCGAAACTGGCCATGGCACGTCTTTGTCCGCCAATGCTGGGCCAGGTTGTTGCAGAAGCCGCCGTTGATTCACCGCCCGAATACATGGAAGGCGTTTACAAGGAGTATCTCTGTAGGAGGGACTATTTTATCAATGCTTTAAACAATTTAGAGGGCGTCTTCTCACCCATGCCGATGGGGGCATTTTATTCCATGGTCGAGCTTCCCATCGACGACAGCGACAGGTTTTGTCAGTGGATGCTGGAAGAGTTCGAGTACAAAGGCGCAACAGTCATGATGGCGCCTGCTTCGGGGTTTTATTCAACTCCAGGTATCGGATATAACCAGGTGAGAGTGGCCTATGTGCTGAACAAGGAAGATCTTAAGGAGGCGGTCGAATGCCTCAAAGTGGCTTTGAAAGTTTATCCCGGCCGGAAAGGCGAAATCTAAGATTTACTATTAGACTATTGACAATTTACTATTAGACCATTTACTATTAGACCATTTACTATTAGACCATTTACTATTTACCACTTGGCGTAAGGCAAGATTGATGCGCAAATAGTAAATAGTCAATGAAAAAATGGTCAATCAATTTATAAATCTATTTTCTTAAATTTAGGTACCAGCGTGTGCATGACAAACCATGCAATCAGATAAGCAAGAGCACAGAAACCGAAGACCCATGTATAGGCAATCGTCATGTTGTGCTGAACGATAGGCATTTGAATAGATTTCAATTGCTGAAATAAATTTGGGTCAATCGCCTGTAACTGAGTGGCTACCTCTTTCGGAAGGTTTCCCAATTCGACCGTATTTAGGTTTATCAAATCCCCCCGTTTGTTTATCAGTTGCATAGACCGGATTTTTTCGATGTATTCGGTGAGCTGTGTGGATTGAGAAACGGCCCATGATTTGGCAATTCCTGCAAATCTGTAGGCATCAAATACCCAACCTGCCGACTTGTTCACGACAATACCACCAAGGGCTCCTGCCATTCCTCCGATTCCCGTAACGCTTGCAACAGCCTTTTTGGGGAACATGTCGGAAACGGTAGTGAAGATATTGGCCGACCATGCCTGGTGTGCTGCTGTGCCGATGCCAATAATCAGGACCGGGAACCACATACTGTATGCACCCAGGTATTGCGCACTTAACACTACCAACGGAAACATGGCAATGGTCAGCATCGCTTTCATCCGGCCGGCATAGGGTTCATAGCCTTTGTTGATATAATACATCGGAAACCAGCCGCCTCCTATACTCCCGATCGAAGACATCATATAGAGTACTGCCAATGGAAATGCAATATCCATGCCTGTTAGGCCATATTGAGCTTTCATGTAGGCAGGCAACCAAAACAAAAAGAACCACCACACACCGTCGGTCATAAATTTTCCAAAACTGAAAGCCCAGGTCTGTTTGAACTGAAGAAGTTTAAACCAGGAGACTTTTTCTTTTGGAGCATCGCTTTTGCTCTCTTCCTCAACACTGTCAGCGTCTGAATTGATGTAGGCAATCTCGGCAGCACCAACACGCTTACTCCTTGATGGAATTTCATAGAGCCAGAACCAGAATATCAACCATAAAAATCCAATTCCACCAATAATCAGAAAGGCAGCCTCCCATCCCAGATAGTCGGCGATCCAAGGTACGGTAATGGGCGCAAGAATTGCACCTACGTTGGTTCCGGAGTTAAAAATACCTGTCGCCAATGCCCGTTCTTTCTTTGGAAACCATTCGGCTACCGTCTTTATTGCAGCGGGAAAGTTGCCGGATTCACCAAAACCCAAAACTCCACGGGCAAACATAAAACCTCCTGTACTTTTTGCCAAAGCATGAATCATTGCACCTACGGACCATATTATCAGCGACCAGGCATATCCAAGTTTGGTGCCAAGCCAGTCAATTAAACGGCCAGCGAATAGCATCGAAATTGCATACACAAACTGGAATACCGAAACGATATTGGCATAATCGGAATCGCTCCAGTTGAATTGAATTTCAAGCCGGTCCTTTAACAGACTTAGTACCTGTCTGTCCAGATAGTTTACGGTAGTCGCAAAGAAGACCAGCGCGCAGATAGTCCATCTGTATTTTCCTATCTTTTCCGATAGATTATTCATTTTTCTTATATGGGTTTAGTTATTGAACACTATTTGGTCGCAGAACCAAAATTAAAATATTTTTCGGCATTGTTGAATGAAATATCTTCAACCATTTTACCAAGAAGTTTCATGTCGGCTGGTATTTCACCGTTTACAACGTCGTTGCCAAGAAGGTTGCATAGGATCCTTCTAAAGTATTCGTGCCGCGGATAAGAGAGGAAACTTCTTGAATCTGTCAGCATTCCTACAAACCTGCTCAGAAGGCCCAGGTTGGAGAGCGCTTTCATTTGCTCTTCCATTCCATCTTTCTGATCAAGGAACCACCAGCCAGATCCGTATTGGATCTTTCCCGGTACGGAACCGTCCTGGAAGTTGCCGGCCATTGCGGCGATCAAATAGTTGTCGCGCGGGTTGAGGTTGTAAAGAACCGTTTTGGCCAGCTTATTCTCCATATCTAGTTTGTTCAGGAGTTTTGACAGTGGACGGGCAATCTCGAGGTCTCCAATGGAGTCGAATCCCTTATCAGGACCCAGCTGGTTGAAGAGCCTGGTATTGTTGTTGCGTAGGGCACCCAGATGGAATTGCTGTGTCCAGCCCCGACTGTGGTCCATTACACCGAACTCGTACAGCATGACAGATTTGAATTGCAGAATCTCTTCTGGTGAAAGCGATTTTCCGCTCCTAACTTTTAAAAAGATAGCTGAAATCTCCTTCTCCGTATAATCGGCTGCATAAATGGTATCTAATCCGTGGTCGGAAAGACGGCAACCGTTGTCGTGAAAAAACTGGTGCCTTTTGTCGATTGCGGAGATTAACCCTGGATAATCGGAGATGCTGTAATTGGCAGCTTTTTCCAGTTTATCGACATAACTGTTAAAGGTGGCCGGTGTATCAACCATCATGGCTGCATCCGGACGCCATGCCGGCAGTACGTTTACTTTAAATCCGCTTGCTTTGATGCTTCTGTGGTATTCCAATGTATCAATTGGATCGTCAGTAGTACAGATAGTATGTACATTGGCTTTTTCGATGATACCGCGACAGGAGAATCCTTCCAAATCAAGCTGCTCGTTGCAACGGTCCCAGATGGAACGGGCGCTCTGTTTATTTAGTAAATCTTTGATTCCGAATGGATTTCTTAATTCGAGATGTGTCCAGTGGTAAAGTGGATTGCGCAAGGTATAAGGAACTGTCTCTGCCCATTTTTCAAACTTTTCCCAATCCGGTGCATCTCCGGTGCAATAGCGTTCGTCGACCCCGTTCGCCCTCATGGCCCTCCATTTGTAGTGGTCGCCGTTCAGCCATATTTGCGTCATGTTGTCAAACCGCTTATCGTCGGCTATCTCTTTGGGAGAGATGTGGCAGTGGTAATCGAAAATGGGCATTTTCGCGGCATGGTCGTGGTACAGCTCTTTTGCAATCGGAGATTGCAAAAGAAAATCTTCATCCATAAAGTGCTTCATATTATCTATGTAATTTACTATTAGACAATTGATTATGTATAATTTACTATTAGACAATTGACTATTTACTATTTATTGCAAGGCAAGATGGGAGCGTAAATGGTAAATTGTCAATGATTAAATTGTCAATATTAATGTGATTTACTATTAGACAATTTACAATTTACTATTTAGCGCAAGGCAAGATGGAAGCGTAAATGGTAAATAGTCAATGATTAAATGGTCAATGAATAAAATGGTCAGTTATAAATTGAACAGCCTCCTCAAATGTCTATCATAAAGGTTTTCTTCCACACACTGGCCAATTACCTCGCTGTTGGCTTTAAGCAGATCGGTGTAATAGGTTCCCATTTCTGAGGCAATTTTGTAACCGACGTGAATCAGTTGTCTCAAATTTGCATTGTAATCCGGATGTCCCGGGATATGCCTGAGGGTATTGGCGAATTTTTCGCTGCTCCAGGAATCAACCTCTTTCGCTGTAGGTAACTGATCGGTATTGATATCGATTACATCAGCATACGGTGCACACAATTCATCCTTTCGCGCGAGTGCCTGCGAGTAGATTGATTTAGCCGCTTTCAATGCTTCTCCGCCGGATACCGCGAGTCCGATCACCTCCTCGAGCCAGGTAGTTCCGGCTGTTTTAACGTGAATTCCTTTGTCGTATTTGGTAAGGATTCTTTGGATCTCAGGATAGATGGAGAACTTGTCGGAACCGGAGTGTACGCTTAGTTTCAGGTTGTCCGTCAGATTAAACGCTTTGACGGCATAATCAATAACATGAATATCCTCCTCAAACTCTTTCGCAAACATAGTCACATCCCCTACATAATCTACACCTTTGTTGAACCTGCCAGTGAACTTTGGTGCAATGGTTTGGGCGGGAATACCCTGATTGGCAATCATCTTCAGGATAAAAAAGAGTTCAACAGGCGATTGAGTGGATTCAACTTCATCCATAGAGATCTCGGTTACGAAATCATCTGAACCTTTGTGTTCGGAGATAAACCGGAAGATCTTTCCCGCTTCTGTGATGGCGGTCAAAAATTTATCGGCGATTTTTTTCAGTAACGCATCATTTACATGAAAAGGGTGTGTAATATTGGGAATGTTGAGTTCACCGGTATAGGCTGCACAAGAGGAAATAAATGATGCAGTATCTTCGGCCGGGGCAGGAATTCCAATTTTTGAGGCCACGTCAATGGTGAAGAAATCGGATGAAGCGATAAAACCTTCCACATTACCAAGATTGATGTGATCGGCATCGACACAATAGTCGCCTTTGTAACCCAAAGCCTTTACTGCCTGATCTGCTTCATTCCTGGTATCGAAAGGATTTGAGTGAACATACATGTGTTCCCTGTTCGATTTATTCCAAACCGGAGTTACTTCAATACCTCCTTTTTGAGCCTTCATAAGCGCCCTGAGTTGGGCGTTTCCCTGATGGGCGAACCTGTCGCCGATTCCGAAACTGTATTTCCCTAACTTTTTCATGTCTCTATTTTTTCCGTGTTCGTTCAC
Source organism: uncultured Tangfeifania sp. (assembly GCA_964358545.1). Taxonomy (GTDB): domain Bacteria; phylum Bacteroidota; class Bacteroidia; order Bacteroidales; family Prolixibacteraceae; genus CAINVV01. The sequence continues at coordinate 14,289 of CAYHQN010000022.1, forward strand.
GAAAATAGATAATTTTTTAATCCAAGGTTTAATAAAATGAAAATTTTAACGAAAAACATGAAAATTATTTTTTCCCGTGTTCGTACACGAATTGAAATATTGTTTAAATTTGCTACGACTTAATCAGTAAGATGAGAAAGAATATACGGATCAAAGATATCGCACTTAAGGCAGGGGTTTCGATTGGGACTGTCGACAGGGTCCTGCACAAAAGAGGGGAGGTTTCAGAAGAGACCAAGCTGAAAATTCAGCAGATCATTGACGAACTGGATTACCGGCCAAACCTCCTGGCAAGTAGCCTGGCGTCCAAGAAGAGTATTGTCTTTGCAACATTAATGCCAAAATCTTCCAGTCAGGATACCTATTGGTCCAAACCGCAAAATGGCGTTGAAAAGGCCATGAGCCAGCTCAAAGCCTATGGGGTGAAACTGCAGCAATATTTCTTCGACATGGATGATTCACGCTCATTTTCTGCACAGGGTGAAAAATTATTGCTCGACTCTCCTGACGCGGTCATGATTGCTCCATGGGCCAAACGGGAAGCTACACGGTTTACCAAACAACTGGATGAGCGAAAAATTCCATACATTTATATTGATGCAACCCTTGAGGATACTAATCCCATCGGATTCGTTGCGCAGAGTCCGTTTGATAGCGGCTACCTAGCCGCCAAACTGACTGATTGGGGTGTGAAGGAGAAGGGTTTGATACTTCTGATACATGTTGCCAAAGAGTTGGACAATGCAAGTCACCTGATCAAACGTGAACGTGGCTTTATGCGTTACTTTGAAGAGAAGGAGAACAACCACACGATTGTAAAAATAGAAGTTTCAGGTAAGGATGATGAGATCAATACTCACTTGCGCGAGCTTGGAATAGATCCCTGTGAGGTCAGCGGCGTCTTTGTGACAAACTCGAAAGTACATTTGGCAGCCACTTGCTTCAAGGCGCTTTGTGTTACACCGAAAATTATCGGATACGACCTTATTCCGCAAAATATTGCTTTGCTCAGGGAGGGAAAGATTGATTTTTTGATCTGTCAGAAACCTGAACTTCAAGGCTTTCGTGCTATCCATCTCCTATTTGATTACTTGGTAAAGAAAGAGACCATCAAAAAGGAAAATTTTACCTCCATCGATTTGATTACCAAAGAAAATATTGATTTCTACAACTCTATTTAAATTTCAAACATTAAATCCATATAGTAATGAAGAAAATTTCTTTTGACGACCTGAAAGGCAAAGTATGCGTCATCACCGGAGGCGCCGGTGTGATCGGAATTTCGCTGGTTAAAGCGTTGATTTCCGTTGGTACAAAAGTTGCCATCGTCGACATAAATGAAGAGCTTGCTAAGCAAGTAGCCTCCGATATTAGCCATGAATTCAATGCAACCTGCATCGGCGTAAAAGCCAATGTTCTTGACAAAGAGTCGCTGGAGGCAGCAAAGGCAATTATCAACGAAAAACTGGGTCCTGTCGAACTGCTGATCAATGGTGCGGGTGGAAATTCCCCACAGGCAACCACCCAGGTGGAGCAAATGGAAGAGGGAGATCTTGAAAACCTCGAAAAGACCTTCTATGGTTTACAAATGGAGGGTTTTGACAAGGTTTTTGCTTTGAATTTTAAGGGAACCATCCTTCCAACCATGGTTTTTACCCGTGATATGCTTTTGAGCAAAAAGGGTTCTGTTTTGAATATTTCTTCCATGAATTCGTATCACCCGCTCACCAAGATTCCTGCATACTCGGCTGCCAAGGCTTCCGTCAACAACTTTACAGAATGGTTGGCAGTTCACCTTGCCAAAATGGGGATCAGGGTAAATTCGGTTGCACCTGGATTCTTTATCACCAACCAGAACCGTTTTTTGGTGCTGGATGAAAAAACCGGTGGCTACTCGGCACGTGGCAACAAAATCGTTACCAATACTCCCATGGGAAAATTTGGTGATCCGGATGATTTGCAGGGTGCCGCTCTTTACCTTTTGTCAGATATCTCCTCCTTCGTAACCGGGATTGTTATTCCGGTAGATGGCGGTTTTAATGCATACAGCGGAGTCTGAAAATTGTTTGAAATGTTAAAAACAGTAACCCTTCAAACTTTTCAAACATTTTAAACCCTTTAAACTTTTAAACCCTTCAAACAATTTCAAACATTTCCCTTCGGCTACGCTCAGGGACCGGTGACTTTTCAAACATTTTAAACAATACAAACTTTTCAAACTTTTTTGTATGGGCCTCACATTAAAGCAAAATTGCAAAACATCCCTGCTGGTTCCAACCAGCATGGGGATTCGGATTACTCCTGCCAACGGACAGCCTGTTCACAGCAGTTCACTTTTTCAGATGGAGGTTTCCAGTGCAGAAACCAACGTCGCCAGCATCTCCTCTTATCTAGGACTTCCTGTAAAAGTGCTGACCACTTTCGTCAAAGACAGTCCGATTGCCAACATGATAAAAAGTAACCTTCTGAGCAGACATATGACCTACGAAGGTGTTGAGGTTGAGCAGGGCAATCCATGGGGATACCGCCACCAGTTCAACATCGCAGACAGTGGCTACGGGACCCGTGGCCCAAGGGTTCACAACGACCGTGCAGGGGAAGTTGGACGTACCCTGAATGTTAAAGATTTTGACCTCGAACGTATTTTTGTTCAGGAGGGTGTCCAGATCGTGCATCTTTCCGGACTCATTGGCGCCTTGTCGCCCGAAACCAGCAAGTTCTGTCTTGAACTTGCACGCATGGCCAAAAAACATGGCACACGTATTGCCTTTGACCTTAACTACCGCGCCTCTTTCTGGAAAGGAAGGGAAGCCGAATTGAGCGCCATTTTTGAAGAGATTGCCTCTGTATCCGATATTCTGATTGGCAACGAAGAGGATTTCCAGCTATGTCTCGGAATTGAAGGACCAGAAGCCGGTGGAAAACAACTCAGCTCTGAAATTGACGGATTCAAGGAGATGATCTACCGTGTGAAGGCGAAATTCCCCAATGCTTCGGTTTTTGCCACGACTTTGCGTCAGGTAGTCAGTGTCAACGAACATCTTTGGGGTGCAATCGTTTTGGAAGGGACTGAATGGCATGTTGTTGAGCCAAGAAGAATCAATATCCTCGACCGCATTGGTGGGGGAGATGGTTTCGTAGGCGGTTTGCTTTATGCTATCCTGAAGGGTTGGGAACCGTCCAAATGGGTTCAGTTCGGCTGGGCTTCAGGCGCGCTGGCCACAACTTTCCTTACCGACTATGCCCAACCTGCCGATGAGGATATGGTTTGGAGTATCTGGAAGGGGAATGCACGGGTCAAGCGATGATTTACTATTAGACAATTTACAATTTACGCCAGAATCTTGAAATGTACTGAATAGTAAATAGTCAATGAAAAAATTGTCAATTTTAGCTTTGTTAAACTCATATTGACTTAAGAATGCGATGAACGCCGAAGATTTGAAGAAAAGATTAAAGGTCTTTGCATTGAGGATCATTAAGCTTGCCGAAAGCCTTCCAAATTCCTTAACAGGGAAAGTTATTGGCAATCAGATTATTCGATCCGGAACATCTCCTGGTGCTAACTATCGTTCAGCTTGTTTAGGCAAATCAGACAAGGATTTTCTGAATAAACTGAAGATGGTAGAAGAAGAATTGGACGAAACAATTTATTGGTTGGAATTACTTGTAGAATCAGGCTTAATAAAATCAAATCTTCTAAATGATCTGATCCTGGAAAATCAAGAGTTGCTAAAAATAATTGTAAGTTCAATCACGACGATGAAAAATAAGCTAAATCATGCTAAGAACGGTAACCCCGGAAATAGTAAATGATAAAATTGACTATTAGACCATTGACAATTTACCATTTGCGCAC
>CAYHQN010000022.1:18247-40812 GCA_964358545.1 uncultured Tangfeifania sp.
ATCATGATTGCAGCGTCAAATAGTAAATAGTAAATGAATAAATTGTAAATTATTGAAAGAAATTATTGACTATTAGACCATTGACAATTTACCATTTGCGCACATCATGATTGCAGCGTCAAATAGTAAATAGTAAATGAATAAATTGTAAATTATTGGAATGATATACTACGCAAAGGGTTCAATCAACGATGAATTAACTGCCGGGGACCTGAAAAAAGGTTTGTTTGAGGCTTTCAAAAAACTTGGACAACGTAAAAAGGTATTGGCGATTCCTCCGGATTATACCCGGTTGCCCAGTCGTGCAGGGGAACTGACCGAGATGACCTGGCAATATTACGGAAAAGAGTTGACAGATGTATTGCCTGCCTTAGGCACCCATACTCCGATGACAGCTCATCAGATTAGCCATATGTTTGGCTCATTGCCTACATCTTTGATCAGGGAGCACGATTGGAGGAACGATGTAATAACAGTGGGCGAGGTGCCAGCCTCTTTTGTACATGAAGTATCGGAGGGGGCCGTTAATTTTCCATGGCCGGCCCAGGTGAACAAATTGTTGCTGGAAGGTGATTTTGATTTGATACTCTCTATCGGACAGGTAGTTCCGCACGAAGTGGTAGGAATGGCCAATTACAACAAAAATATTTTTGTAGGCACAGGAGGCGTCGAAGGGATCAACAAGAGTCATTTTATCGGCGCTGCTTATGGCATGGAAAGAATGATGGGTCATGCCGATACACCGGTGCGCAGGGTCTTTAACTATGCTTCCGAAAATTTTACACAACATTTGCCGATAATTTATGTTCAGACTGTTGTAGGACTGGACAAAAAGGATGGAAAAATAAAGACCCGCGGACTATTTATCGGTGACGATTCTGAAGTTTTTGACCTGGCTGCTCAACTTTCTTTGCTGGTCAACTTTGAAATGCTCGAAAAACCATTGAAAAAAGTAGTGGTCTATCTCGATCCGACAGAGTTTAAAAGTACCTGGCTCGGAAATAAATCTATTTATCGTACCCGGATGGCCCTGGCCGATGGAGGTGACCTGATTATTTTAGCGCCGGCGCTGGTCGAATTCGGCGAAGACAAAGAGATTGACCGACTGATCAGAAAGTACGGTTATTTCGGAACCCCCGCGACATTGCAGGCCTGCGAGGAGAATGAAGAAATCCGGAACAACCTGAGTGCTGCCGCGCATCTGATCCATGGTTCTTCTGAGGGAAGGTTTAATATCACCTATTGTCCGGGCAGGGAATCAAAGAATCTAACAGAGGCGGAGATCAAAAGCGCCGGATTTCAATATGCCAATTTTGATGAAGTGGTCAAAATATACGATCCCGAAAAACTAAAAGATGGCTTCAACCAGATGCCTGATGGTGAAGAGATCTTTTATATCTCGAATCCGGCGTTGGGGCTGTGGGCGTACAGGGAGAGGTTTGAGTATTAGAAGGATAAAATAAAGCTAGAATGAAAATTGTTATCGACGATAAGATCCCCTACATCCAGGGTGCATTGGAGCCTTTTGCAGAGGTGGTTTACCTGCCGGGATCCAAGACCACTGCAGAGGTGGTCAAAGATGCGGTTGCCATCATCTCCCGCACCAGGACCATCTGCAACGAGGCGTTGTTGTCGGGATCTTCAGTAAAAATAATCGCCTCAGCAACCATTGGTTATGACCATATTGATACGGAATACTGTGATAGGGCCGGTATCAAATGGACCAATGCCCCGGGTTGTAATGCGAAATCAGTGGAGCAATACATCGCCTCAGCCATCATGGTAATGGCGGAAAGAAAAGGCTGGACGCTGGCAGGTAAAACAATCGGTGTGGTTGGTGTGGGCAATGTAGGCTCAAAAGTTGCCACAATTGCCGAAATACTGGGCATGCGCGTTTTGTTGAATGATCCGCCCCGTGCCAGGGTTGAAGGAGAAAAGGGATTTGTATCCCTTGATAAGATTCTTGAAGAATCTGACATTATTACACTGCATGTGCCGCTGAACCAGGAAGGGTTGGATGCTACCTGGCATTTGGCAGATGAGAAGTTGTTTGCCCGCATGCCGCGCAAACCGATATTCATCAACAGTTGTCGCGGCGAGGTAGTTGAAACTGCCGCCTTAAAACATGCCATTCGCACCGGTCAGGTTTCGGGTGCCATAGTGGATTGTTGGGAAAATGAACCAAATCTTGATTTGGAACTTTTGGAATTGGTCGATCTGGCAACCCCGCATATCGCGGGTTACTCCAGGGATGGGAAAGCCAAGGGTACAGAGATGAGTGTTCAGGCCGTCAGCCGTTTCCTTGGACTGGGTTCCAAAAACTGGAAAGCATACAATGTGGAGAAACCCCTGGTTCCAGAAATCCTGATTGACGGTACCAATAAATCTGTTCAGCAAATTCTCGCAGAAGCCATTCTGGCAACTTACGACATCAGGGAGGATGATGCCAGGTTAAGGGCCAGTGTCGGAACATTTGAGAAACAACGAGGGGATTATCCGGTGCGACGGGAGTTTCCGGCATATACCGTAGCCGGAAAATTTAGTGGACCAAAGGTAATTGACAAGCTGAAAAAGTTGGGTTTTAAAATATAACATAATTATAATCAGGTAATTAATTATAAATTACAAATTAAAAATTACAGATGAAAAAGGCAGACATTGGGCTGATTGGATTGGCCGTTATGGGTGAGAACCTCGTTTTGAACATGGAAAGTAAAGGCTTTACCGTGGCAGTTTACAACAGGACTATTGACAAAGTTGACAAATTTATTGCAGGCCGTGGCGCCGGTAAAAACTTTATCGGATGTCACAGCATTGCTGAGCTATGCGCAAATCTTGAGCGTCCGCGCAAGGTGATGATGCTGGTCAAAGCAGGTTCACCGGTTGATGATTTTATTGAGCAGCTTATTCCACACCTTGAGGCAGGCGACATCATCATTGATGGAGGTAACTCTCATTTCCCCGACACGATCCGGCGTGCAAAATATGTTGAAAGCAAAGGATTGCTTTACATTGGAACCGGTGTATCCGGTGGTGAGGAGGGTGCGCTTTTGGGTCCTTCGATGATGCCGGGTGGATCGCCTGCAGCCTGGCCTGCAGTAAAGAAAATTTTCCAGGCAGTGGCTGCCAAAGTTGACGGCGAACCTTGCTGCGACTGGGTTGGCGAAAACGGCGCCGGCCATTTTGTGAAGATGGTACACAATGGCATTGAATATGGCGACATGCAGATCATCTGCGAAGCCTATCAGATCATGAAAGAGTTACTGGGTATGACTGCAGATGAGATGCACGATACATTTGCCGAATGGAACAAGGGCGACCTCGATAGTTACCTGATCGAGATTACCCGCGATATCCTGGGATTCAAAGATGAGAAAGGTGAGCCTTTGGTCGAGAAGATCCTGGATACCGCCGGACAGAAAGGTACCGGGAAATGGACCGCTGTGTCTGCCCTCGATTTGGGCATACCGCTCACGCTGATTGGCGAGTCGGTTTTTGCCCGTTGCCTTTCTGCCCAGAAAGATATCAGGATCAAAGCCTCCAAAGTATTGCATGGTCCGGAGAAGAAATTCACCGGTGACCGCAAACAATTCTTAAGCGACCTGAAGGATGCCTTGTTTGGAGCGAAAATTATCTCTTATGCGCAAGGATACGATTTGATGGGCGAAGCTGCCAAAGAGTACCACTGGGTTTTGAACAACGGCGGTATCGCATTGATGTGGCGCGGAGGATGTATCATCCGTTCTGTATTTTTAGGAAAAATCAAAGAAGCATTTGACAAAAATCCCGGTTTGGAACATCTGTTGCTGGATGCATATTTCAAAGAAACCATCGAAAAGGCCCAGGCAGGATGGAGGCGAGTGGTTGCCTCTGCCTTTACCAACGGTGTACCGGTACCATGCCTGGCAACTGCATTGACCTATTTCGACGGTATCCGCAGCGAAAGGCTTCCTGCCAATTTGTTGCAGGCACAGCGTGATTATTTCGGCGCCCATACCTACGAAAGGCTGGACAAACCACGCGGTGAGTTTTTCCACACCAACTGGACCGGCAGGGGAGGTGACACCGCATCCTCAACCTACACCGTGTAGAGACGTTCGGCCGAACGTCTCATCCAATCAAAGGAATCGCTCTGTACAGCCGCCCGGCCGGGCGGCTCTCTTGAAGCATCAGTATAATATGAATACACAGCTGTCCCCCGGGGCGGCTGTGTATTTTTTTTGAATGGGATATAGCTAATCCACCGGTTTTCTGAAATTGGATTTGCCTGGAACCCGCAGGGTTCAATTCACAGATAATCAGTAATACTCTATAATATATTCATTTTAAGAGGGTTCTGTCTGCAGTCAAATACAGAAAAAATATGTCTTTGAGTTGTCTTTCTGATTGCCCGGACCATTTAATTTCTATTTCCATTTCTGTGCCTTCTTCTTGAGATCTTGGTGAGATATAACCCGCCCAGCATCACTATCTTGTTTTGCCAGGTTAATTATTTCATGAAAGTTCTCTAAAGACATTGGTTTTAAACTTCTTTCATGAGAAATCTTTTTCTCTTGTTTAATGAAAGATTCAAGTTTAATTAAAAGAGTTTCGTCGTCAATCCTAAGAAACTCTTCGATTAGCCCTAGTTTTCTGGCTTGTATGTTCATATTTTTAACTCTTTCTACAAATATAAAGAATTTGATGGAGATTTTTTTTAACTAGGTTGGGTTTGTTCTTTAATTCAATAGCAGAGTGTAACTTTGAAATCACAACTAATAGAAATTACCATCCAAAATTGATTAAATTCGTATTGTCAATAAATTTTGATGCAATAGGCATATTATCTGCTGTTTATTAGTTTTTAAAATATATCTATTAATTGAAATTGTATGAATCCCAGGGTTGAAGAGGTAGTAGAAGATCAGAACTTTACCTTGTTGATCACCTTCAAAAATGGTGAGAAGAAACGGTTTGATGTGAAACCATATTTGGATACGGGAATTTTCAGCGAATTAAAAGAGCCTGGAATATTCTATTCAGTAAAACCTTTTATGGGAAGTATCGAGTGGTCTAATGGTGCGGACCTTTGTCCGGATACGCTTTATTTGGATGGGGAGAAATACTGAAAACAACGTAATGAGACAATGCAAACATAAAACGACAGTAATAAATGGACAAACAAAATTTGCAAGACCGACAGCAAAAGATTCTTGACCTTGTAGGAGAATTTTGTGCAAAACAATTGGACGAAGAATATTCTGAACTCACGGAACGGCTGATAAAAAAACTTGGGCGCAAAAGAAATCCACCGTTTACGACAGGCCAACCACAAGTATGGGCTGCCGCAATCATACACGCGCTTGGGACAATTAATTTTTTATTTGACAAGTCATTTGAACCGTATGTTTCTATTGACGACATCAACGCATTTTTCGGGACAAGCAAATCCACGACTGGAAATAAATCAAAACAAATTCGGGACTTACTCAAACTTGACCTGTGGGACAATGAATTTTCTACAAAGAGAATGCGAAACAGCAATCCATATGCAAATCTTGTAATGGTTGACGGACTAATTGTCCCGGTGAACACATTACCGGAACAATTTCAACAAGCTGTCAGACAAGCACGGGCCGAAGGTAAAGATATTTCATTCACGACACGATGAGAACTCCAGCTACTATTAACTATTTGTCAATTGTGGCTACCGAAGCTCGCGCGTAACGGTTAGCTGAATAAACATTTGTGGTATGAAGACAGGATAACGCTAGTAAGTTTGTAATGGTGTATAATTCAAGATATTATGCAATCGAATAACATCATATAAAATGATTCATTTAGAATTGGATATTGAAAAAATCGATCGGATAAGTAAACGGAAAGAAAACGAAAATTACAGATTTCGGAGTTTTCTAAAGGGACAAGATTCAAATAGGGTTGATAAAATTGTACATCGGCTTTATAAAGAAATTACTGAACAAATTGACTGTACCGATTGTGGAAATTGCTGTAAAAACCTCAGGCCATGCGTCACTGATACTGAGATTGACGTCTTATCTAAAATTGACAATATTTTGCATGAAGATTTTGTGACTAGATATATTGAGCAAGACGAAATAGATAAGGTCAATTTCCTAAAAGATACTCCATGCAAATATCTGGTGGATAAGAAATGTGCAATTTATGCCGATAGACCTGCAGATTGTAAGTCCTATCCCCATATACACAAGAAATGTTTTAATTCAAGAACTTTGGGTGTGATTAGTAATTTAGGAATATGTCCTATTGTCTTCAATGTGTTTGAGAGATTAAAAATGGAGTTTAGGTTTTAGAAGTTATTTTCCGAAAAACGCCCTTGCCTGACCGCTCCGGCGTTTTTTTTTGATTGAAATATATTCAATTTGGAAGATGCAGATTTCTAAATTTATTATCTTTGGATCTGTCATACAACATACCAAACTAAATTAGTTCCCGATGGATTTGAGATACCTGTTGGTTGTTCTGTTTCTTTCATATAGTCAATTCGTTAGCTCGCAGGAGGATACGCTTCATGTCGGAATTCATCAACTGGAAAGCCGGCAATTCAGAAGTCGGGGTGACTCAATTTTACTTCAACAGCAACCTTCCCCGGGCAGACCCTCCTCCTTGCTAATCACCAAGAAACTTGAACTTTCCCGGAAGGTGTTTGGCTGGCATCCCTATTGGGCTTCCGCTTCTGCCTATCTCTCCTACGATTACAACCTTTTAACGCACATCTCTTACTTCAGTTATGAAACAGATACTGTGACAGGAGGTTACAAGACCATCAATGGCTGGGACCAAACCCCAATTATCGATTATGCGCACCAGAGGGGGGTGAAGGTATTGCTGACTGTGACCAACTTCGGAACTGCAGCAAACCATGCGATTTTGAGAGACACCCTGAAGCAGATCAAGATGATACAGACTATTACATCGCTTCTGAAGTCAAGAAACGGGGATGGGGTCAATTTTGATCTTGAACTGGTAAGCCTTGCGCACCGTTCGGACCTGGTTGCCTTCATGCGCAGGGCGGCGAAAGCCATCAGGACTGAGCTTCCCGGCGCTGAGATTTCCATGGCAACCCCTGCTGTCGACTGGAACGGATCATGGGACCTGCCTGCATTGGCTGCTATTTGTGACTACCTGATCGTGATGGGTTATGATTACTATTGGAGCGGCTCCACAACGGCCGGACCGGTTTCTCCCATGGCCGGAGAGAGTTACAATGTCACCAGATCTGTGGATACTTATCTCACAGCCGGAGTGCCACCGCAAAAGCTTATGCTTGGAATTCCCTGGTTTGGATACAACTGGCCGGTGACAGGCAGCGACCGCAAGGCTACCGCAACTGGTAAGGCCACATCCCTTACCTCAGTTGCAGCTGATGCCATTGCCCTGACTTACGGAAAAACATTTGACCAGACCACCAAAGTCCCCTGGATTAGCTACAAGGATGGTTCAAACCTTTACCGTCAAATCTGGTACGATGATGGCACAAGCTATCCGATAAAGTTTGATTTGGTGAACAACCGCAACCTTGCGGGAATTGGAATCTGGGCTTTGAGTTACGAGAACGGGAAACAGGATCTCTGGCAGGGCATTCAATCGGCCTTTTCCGCTACAGCCATCAATGATCCGGTAACCATTCAGAAGAGTAGCAACGATTTAGTTTTGTTTCCAAATCCCGTGAAAGGGACGGCTACCATTCGATTTGCCCTTGCGGAGAGACAAAATGTGGATTTAAGTGTGGTGGATTTGTCGGGTAAGGTAATTGCATCAATACTAAACAGGGAATTACCCGCGGATAACTACACGATTTTATTTGATTGTTCCCACCTGAAAAATCAAATGTATTTATTGGTTTTCAAATCAACCAGAGGAAACCTGACACGCAAGTTTGTCGTAAAAAACAATTAATAACCGTACCTTTGCGGCAAAATTCAACAATTTATCACCGTTCAAAATGACAGATATAAAACGCACACTTTTGATGATTCTCGATGGTTGGGGAATCGGGGATAAAAGCAAGTCGGATGTGATCTACTCCACGCATCCCGCATTCATTGATAGCCTTTGGAACACCTATCCGCATGCCCAGTTGCTCACATCCGGCGAGGATGTCGGACTTCCTGATGGTCAGATGGGAAACTCTGAGGTAGGTCACCTGAACATTGGGGCCGGCCGGGTATTGTACCAGGACCTGGTGAAGATCAACAAGGCCATCCGTGAGAACAAGCTGAAAGACAATATGCAGGTTATCAAAGCTTTTACTCATGCCAAAACGCTCAACAAACCTGTTCACCTGATCGGTTTGATTGGTCCCGGCGGAGTTCACGCGCTTAGTCTGCACATGGTTGCCCTGGCGCAGATTGCCACCGACATGGGATTGGACAAAATATTTATCCATGGTTTGACCGATGGCCGTGATACAGACCCCCGTTCTGCCTATGGCTTCATCGAGGAAGACTTGAAACAACTTGCCGGAACCAATGCAAAATTTGCCACCCTGATTGGACGTTATTATGGCATGGACCGCGACAACAACTGGAACCGTGTCAAATTGGCCTACGACATGCTGACCAAATCTGTCGGACAGAAAAGCAAAGACCTGCTTGCATCCATTCGCGCTTCGTATGAAGAAGGGGTAACCGATGAGTTTATCAAACCTATCGTGATGACGGACGGGAACGACCGGCCTTTGGCAACCATTCAGGAAGGCGATGTGGTGATCTGTTTCAACTACCGTACCGACCGTCTGCGCGAAATGACCATCGCCTTCACCCAGGAGAACCACCACGAGCAGGAGATGCATACCATCCCTCTGGAGTGGTACACCATGACCAATTACAAAGCATCCTTCAAGAATATCCATGTTATTTTTGACAAGGACAATGTGTACAATACACTGGGCGAAATAGTTTCGAAAGCCGGTCTGAATCAGATCCGGATTGCCGAAACCGAGAAATATGCACACGTAACCTTCTTCTTCTCAGGAGGAAGGGAGAGTGAGTTTACCGGTGAGCGCCGTATCCTGATTCCATCCCCCAAAGTTGCCACCTACGATTTGCAGCCTGAAATGTCGGCTCCATTGGTAAAAGATGCCATTGTTGCTGAATTGAACAAGAAAAGTGCAGACTTTGTCTGCCTGAATTTTGCCAATGGCGATATGGTCGGCCATACCGGTGTTTACAGCGCAATCGAGAAAGCCATTAAAGCAGTTGATCAGTGCGTGAAAGAGGTGATAGAGGCAGCCCGCGCCAACGGATACGATGTTTTGGTAATTGCCGACCATGGCAATGCCGATTTTGCCATTAACGAAGATGGAAGCGCCAATACCGCCCACTCGCTCAATCCGGTTCCATGTATCTGGGTGACTGACAACAAGAATGCAAAAATCAACAATGGTATTTTGGCAGATGTGGCGCCAACTATTTTGACCATCATGGGTCTTGAGGTTCCGAAAGAGATGACGGGAAAAGTGTTGATATGATTGAGATTGGGAAAACTATTGTCAGTCTCGATATCATCGAATCGAAATTCTGCTGCGATCTGGATCACTGTAAAGGTGCTTGCTGCGTTGACGGTGACAGCGGTGCCCCTTTGACAACAGAAGAGGCTGAAACCATTGAGAAACTCTATCCTGTGTTCAAGGAGTATCTCTCTCCCGAAAATGTGGCCGAAATATCCCGGCAGGGTTTTTCTGTGATCGATCAGGATGGTGACTTGGTAACCCCGATTGTAGGGAAGAATGAATGCGTCTTCACCTTCGTGAATGAGAAGGGTATCACCCTCTGTGCCATCGAAAGGGTCTACTTTGAGAAGAAGACATCCTTCAGAAAACCGGTCTCCTGTCATCTTTTCCCGATCAGGATCACCGGATACAAAAGATTTGACGGAGTCAATTATGAAAAATTGAAGATCTGTAAAGCTGGCAGGGCCTGCGGTAAAAGCAACAATCTCGCGCTGTGGAAATACCTCGAAGAACCGCTTACCAGGAAATATGGCGAAGAGTGGTACCAGGAGTTGAAACTGGTTGCAGGGCATCTTCCGAACGAGAAAGGATAAAATAGGAAAAGCCGTTTAGCGGCTTTTCCTATTTTTCGGAAGGCTCTCAATACATCTTTTTAATCGTCCGGTAATATCATCAATGGAGCCTATCCCATTGATTGCTTCGTACTTACCGGCACTTTGGTAATAATGGATCAAAGGGGCTGTCTTTTGGTTGTAAACTTCAATTCTGTTTTCAATAACCGATCTGTCTGAATCATCGCTTCTTCCCGAAGTGGTACCCCTGTTCATCAACCGGCTGATGAGCTCTTCCTTTTCAACCTCCAGCGACAGCATGGCGCTCACACTCCGGCCATAGTGAACCAATAGCTTATCAAGCGCCTCTGCTTGCGGCACTGTCCGTGGAAATCCATCGAAAAGGAAGCCGTTGGCAGTGGGATTTTTGTCCAGCTTATGCCGGATCAACTCAATAACGATTTCATCCGGGACAAGTTCTCCCCTGCAAATTATGTCTCTCGTTTTGCGACCAATTTCGGTGTTCTCTGCTATCTCCTCGCGGAGAATATCCCCTGTCGACAAGTGAATCAATAGGTATTCCTTGGCCAAAAAGGAGGCTTGAGTGCCTTTCCCGGCTCCGGGTGGACCAAATAAAACCAGGTTTATCATGATGTTTATTTAACTAACGTGTAGATATCTTTAAGGTTGCGCCCCCTGCGATCAAAGTCAAGACCATACCCAACAATAAAATCATTGGGAATTTCGATGCCGACATAGTCCAGGTGTATTTTCGTTTTTAGTGCATTCGGTTTGAAAAGCAACGTGGCAATTTTTACCTCTTTTGCACCCCGCGCATTGATTTGGGCAATCACATCCGCAATGGTATGACCAGAATCGACGATGTCCTCGAGGACAACTACTGTCCTGTCGTTCATGTTTTCGTTCAACCCGATCAACTCCTTAATTTCGCCGCTGGAGGCTGTTCCGGAGTAAGAGGCAAGTTTTAAAAAGGAGATTTCAGCATCCAGCAGTTCAAGCTCCTTCATCAGATCAGCTGCAAACATAAACGAACCATTCAGGATGCAGACAAAAAGGGCACTTTTACCTTCAAGGTCTCGCTTCATTTGGGCCGCTATTTTTTGGATTGCCGCCTGTATCTCTTCATAAGGAAGGGAGATCTCGAATTCTTTGTCCCAAAGCTTGATTCGTCTCATAAGATAGAAAATTTTTTAATTGATTAGTTGTCAGCTAATCGTAAAAGTCTTATTCTTTTTATAGGATGATATTGAAGTTTATGGTCGAAATATTCACTTCCAAAAAAAAATCCCCTGATGCAGATTAGTCTGTTCAAGGTATGATACAGAAGTGTTTCTATAAAAGTTCCGCAAATATAAAATTTTCTTTTCGGAGGGGCAAAAAAAAATGGCACCCTGCGTTACTAAATGGTTATGATATCGAATATATTGTAATTTTGGAGGATTGAAAATTGTATAAAACCATGAGACAGGGATTAATGCCAAAAGTAAGTATCATCATGGGCAGTACCTCAGACCTGCCGGTGATGAGCGGAGCCGCCGAAATACTCAACCAACTCGAAATTCCTTTCGAAATGAATGCGCTGTCTGCACACAGAACGCCCGATGAGGTTGAGAAATTTGCAAAGGGAGCCCACGCCCGGGGCATCAAAGTCATCATAGCCGCTGCAGGAATGGCCGCGCACTTGCCCGGAGTCATTGCAGCCATGACACCAATTCCTGTTATTGGCGTACCAATCAAAGCCTCGCTGGAAGGTTGGGATTCCATCCTGGCGATTCTGCAGATGCCTCCCGGAATCCCGGTAGCTACTGTGGCGCTTAATGGTTCAAGAAACTCTGCCATACTTGCTGCCCAGATGATTGCAACCGGTGATGAAGCTTTAATGGCCAAACTGATCGCATTCAAAGATGAATTAAAAAACAAAATTGTTGAAGCAAACAACGAATTGGCACAGGTAAAATACCCGTTCAAAACCAACTAAGTTTTTGATTTCTCGTTTTTTTTCGGTATATTAGAGGGAGTGCGGTCAGCAGCTCCCTCTTTTTATCTCCCCTCGCAGTGGGGTTGACCGGTCTCTTCTCATCCAAAACTTCACGGACATGCGCAAAAGAGATCTGAAAACCGGTATGTTGATCTGTTTGCTTTTACAAATTCATTGTTTAAGCGGTTCTGCCATCGAAAGGATTTCCGCCATTGGTGCAAGGGAGTCTGCCATGGCCCTGGCCGTGGTTGCCCTTCCGGGACATTTTTCAATTTTTCAAAACCAGGCCTTTTTGGCAGAGGAGAAATTTTCTTCCCTGAACCTCTCATTCCGGCAACCCTGGCTCATCAAAGGTTACCACGAAAGCGCCCTTTCATTGGTCTGTCCTATTCCTTCGGCTGTATTGGCCCTTGGAGTGGCACAATCCGCTGTGGCCACTTACAAAGAAACCAGTGTTTCCATTGCAATGGCAAAAAAACTTACCAGGAAGCTGTCAGGAGGAACCTGTATCAACTATTTTTTCATGAACCTGCCTGAGACAGGCCGAAGTACAGGTTCATTTCAGGTTGACTGTGGGATAGGATATCAGCATTCCCGCCGGCTTTCGTTGGGCATTCACCTCAGAAATTGTGCCCAGACCGCAGCCGAAACTTTTCAGTATCAGCTTGTTTTTCCTTTGGTTATCAGGTGTGGGGCATCCTGTCGTTTGTCGGAACAGTTGCTGCTGACAGGTGAGACGGCTTTTGAAAAAGATGGCGGAGTCGCTTTCCGGTTCGGGACTGAGTACAAGCTCATTGAAAACTTCCTGCTAAGGGGAGGATTATTGACCAATCCTTTTCAACATTCGTTTGGTTTTGGCTATCGCTGGAGATCCTGTCAGCTTGATTTTGCCCTTGTTCACCATGAAATACTGGGATATTCTCCGTTGTTTTCAATCAATTTTAACTTCAGCAGATGAACAGGCATACTTCATTCATTGTAGCATTCTTTCTGCTGGTAGCTTCCGGGTACGGTCAGCAAACAGACTTGCGCAAAGAACAACAGATGGAAGAGCTGGTCGAATCACTCTCTGCTTCCGAAGATGGCCCTGAGAGTTCCCTTTTACTGGAAGATATCAGTTATTATGCCGGGCATCCGATTTATATCAACATGGCATCAGAAGAGGAGCTGCTTCGACTGAATTTACTGAATTTCACGCAGGTTCGTACCATTTTGGCATACCGGCAAAAATACGGACAGATTCTTACCCTGAAAGAACTTGCTGTGATGGGTGGTTTCAGCAAGGAGTTGTTGCAGAAAATGGAGCCGTTCGTGCGCTTTAACCAGGAAGCTGATTCCCTGCAGAAAAAGTGGGACCGGGTGGTCCACCAGTCGCTGCTTGCCAGGATCAAAACTTCTTATCCCATCCCGGTAGGATTTAGTCCGAAGAACGACAAACCTCCGGCCTACCCGGGCAGCCCGTATAGTTGCTTTTCCAGGTACAGGGCTGAGGTTGGGAAATGGCTCGAACTTGGCATTACTGCCGAAAATGATGCGGGGGAGGATTTTTTCAAAAGGTCGAACAAGAGGGGCTTTGACTTCATGTCCGGTTTTCTGTGCCTGGATGGGAAAGGCCTGATCAGGCGGGTGGTACTGGGAGATTACCACCTTAGATTTGGACAGGGAGTCAATTTATGGTCCGGAGGCGGAGTCAGTTACGCCTCCGACCTCTCCTCCCTGATGCGCACCGGCGAAGGGATCAGACCCTACAGCTCCACCGATGAGAACCTTTTCTTCAGGGGTGCGGCCGTGCAATTCAATTTTAAACCGGTCAAACTCTCCCTCTTTTTTTCGGGCAAACGAAGAGATGCGAATTTGGAAATGGACAGTTTGGAGAGCAGATATATCACCTCTTTCAGAATGGATGGTTTGCATCGTACAGGATCCGAAAAGGAGGATGAAAAGGATGTAGGTGTGCGCGTGGTTGGCGGATATGCTGATTTTCGTTTCGAACATTGGCGGTTTGGGGCGCTTGCCTCCTTCAAAAGATTTGGATTGCCCGTATCAAAAGGCGATCAGCCTTACAAATCAAAGTCGTTTGAAGGAGAAGCAAACAGCAATTTCGGTGTCGATTACCATCTTATCATGAATCAAATAAGTGTTTTCGGCGAAGCAGGAATCTCACAAAACCTGAAGCCTGCTTACGTCAACGGATTGGTTTGGAAGGCGCACCCGCAATGGTCGCTCTCTTTTTTGTACCGCTATTACGATCCTGCCTTTCAATCATTCAATTCGGGGGCATTTGCCGAAGGCAGCGGAGGCAAAAATGAAGAGGGTTTCTATGCTGCCTTTGAATATTTCCCGATGTCGAAAATCAAATTGGGTGGTCAAGCCGATCTCTTCTATTTTCCCTGGATAACTTACCAGACAATTACTCCTGCTCAAGGCCATTCAATGGCATTTCAGGCTGAGATAGCCATCAAATCAAACATGACGGCCTATATTCATGCCAGGTTTGTCCAAAAACCACAAAAAGTTTCCGGCGCTACAGGTCTCCCCGAACAATGGGACGAAACAACCGCCAAATGGAGAGTCCACTTCGACTGGAAGGTCGATGAACAGTTTCAGTTGAGAAGCAGACTGGAAATGGTCCAATACGGCTATAGAGCTGTCAGGGAGAAGGGATATCTGTTTTTTCAGGATCTCATATTTTCTCCCTCGGCGAAGTTGAAATGCTGGTTTAGGATGGCATATTACCATACTGACGGTTACAATTCGAGGGTTTATAGTTATGAAAACGACCTGCTATACTATTTTGCCATTCCTGAATTTCATGGGGAAGGGGTAAGAAGCTATCTGAACCTGAAGTGGCAACCCTGCAGGCTGATGACTTTCTATTTCAAAGGCGGATATACCTTAAGGGAAGGGGTAACCTCCATGGGTTCCGGCAACGATGCGACACCGGGCAATCACCGGTTTGATATAAGAGGTCAGCTTTACCTAAAGTTTTAAAAAAATCATTGTTTTTTCTCAGTGAAAACAACTTTATTTGCAATATAATACCGGTTTCGATCAATATCCCGAAAGGTTAAAAAAATCTAAAAGGACAATCGATACCCTGATATTTTGTAACTTTGCCCTGCCCTAAAAGTGGGCAACCGAATTATTAAACAAAAGCACATGCATTCCATGCACAATTTTGATGATATCCGCCCTTACCGAAACGACGAATTTGTAACCATAATATCCAGATTATTAGAAGATCCCAAGTTCAACAATGTATTGAAAAATTTGCACAATGGTGAGGCTGAATTGGAGCAGATAAAAGCTGGATTGCGTATGACCAAGAGTATTGAGGTCTTTCAGGATAAGTTCGTTGTGCCTTTGATCAACAGGATCCTTGCTTCCAGTTCCCATGGTCTGACCATGAACGGACTCGAAGAACTTGATAAAAATTCGCGCTATCTGTTTATCTCAAACCACAGGGATATTATTCTCGACGTCGCCCTGATGAATGTAGAGATGCATGCCAGTGGGTTTCGTTCAACCGAGATTGCCATAGGCAGCAATTTGTTGGTTTATCCCTGGATCAACGACCTGGTTCGGATCAACCGTTCATTCATTGTAAAACGCAATATTCCTGTTAAGGAGATGCTTGTTTCCTCCCGGCATTTGTCGAGCTATATCAGACAATTGATTACCAGGGGAGCCGATTCTGTTTGGATTGCCCAAAGGGAAGGCCGGGCTAAGGATGGTAACGACATGACCCAGCCGGCACTTTTAAAAATGCTGAACATGTCCAACGGAAATGGCTTTTTTGAAGGATTCAGAGAGCTCAGAATTGTTCCAATGGCGATATCATACGAGATTGAACCTTGTGGAAATGAAAAGGTTGCAGAATTAAAGAAACGTCAATCCGATCCTAATTTCCAAAAAACGGAGAAAGATGATATGATGAGTATGGTAAGCGGCCTGAGCAATCAGAAGGGAAGAATTCACATACAATTTGGGAAGCAGATTGATGATGAGGTATTACACCATATTGCTGATGAATCGGGAACGAATGAGCGATTGAAATTGCTTGCCGAAAAGATAGACAAAGAGATTTACAGAAATTACAGGTTGTTTCCCAATAATTACATCGCCTACGATTTGTACTTCAAAACCACGAAGTACGCCTCACAATATACCAATGCCCAGAAAGTGTCGTTCATTAAATTGACCCACCAGAGGCTAAAGCTTGTGAATGAGGATATTGCAGATTCTATGGTGCTTTGGTTGAAAATGTATGCAACCCCCGTTTTTAACCACGAGAAGTTTGTACTTGGTGAATTGACCGGACTGGAGCTTTAATATTATAAGTTTAACAGTTTTTCGCTCAGGGCATTCAGGGTCTCTTTTTTGTCGTTTGTATTTATCAGCACAGAAATATTGTGACGGCTTCCGCCGTAAGAGATCATTCTGATCGGGATACTGTCCAGGGCAATAAACACCTTGGAGGCGAATCCTCTCTCCTCGGCAATCATGTTACCAACGATACAGACGATGGTTTGATTTTTGTCCACTTCAACATCTCCATACTCTTTTAACTCATTGACAATCTCATCAAGATGTTTGGAATTGTCGATGGTCACCGAAACTGCGACCTCAGAAGTCGTTACCATGTCAACGGCAGTCTTGAAATATTCAAATATCTCAAAGATGTTTTTCATAAAACCGTAGGCATTTAACATCCTGCCCGAACGGATTTTAATGGCAGTAATCCCATCTTTTGCCGCAACAGCCTTGATACCTGCGCCTTTGCTTTCCGCTGAAATGAGGGTACCCGGATCGGGCGGGTTCATAGTGTTTTTTAAACGTACCGGGATGTTGTTGTTCTTTGCCGGCAATACGGTTTGGGGATGCAAGATCTTTGCTCCAAAATAGGCCAACTCGGCTGCTTCATCGAATGAGAGGACATCAACACGTTTGGTGTTTTCGACAAATCGCGGATCATTGTTGTGGAATCCGTCGATGTCGGTCCAGATTTGGACTTCACTGCTGTTAATGGCAGCCCCAATTAGGGTAGCGGTATAATCGGAACCTCCGCGTTGAAGGTTGTCGATCTCTCCAAGTTCGTTTCTGCAGATGAATCCCTGGGTGATGTAATAATCCGCGCGTGGCCTTGCGGCAATAATTTCGTTTATTTTCTGCTTGATAAATCGGCTGTCGGGCATCTTGTCCGCATCAATCTTCATGAAATCCAGGGCTGGCAGCAAGATAGCATTGAAACCCTCTTCCTTCATCAGCAAAGTGAACAGGGCAGTTGATAAGAGTTCTCCCTGTGCCAGGATTGCTCTTTCGCCAATCTCTGTGAAGGCACCGGTCGTAAACGCCTTGATGAAATCAAAATGCTCCTCCAAAACCTTTTTGCCCTGATCTTTCATCTCATTGCTTTTGAACAGGTCAAAGACAACGTTATAATACTTTTTTTCAAGGATACTTATTTGCGTAAGCGCCGATTCTTTGTTCTTCTTGGTCAGGTAATCAGATATCTCAACCAGGCTGTTGGTCGTGCCCGACATGGCTGATAACACCACCATCTTCTGCTTGCCGTCTGTGATTAGTTTCATCACCAACCTCATGTTCTCAATTGAACCTACGGAGGTTCCTCCAAATTTGAATACTTCCATGATTAATGCTTTAACTGACTATCATTAAGAAGCTACAAAAATAATAATAAAACAGGGTATTGTATTGGCAAAAAGTTATTTAGTCAAAAAATGAACTTACGATTTGTAAGTAATAAAAAATATATTAACTACCTGACTAACTTTGAAATGGACTTGAATTCGGCTGCAGACGCTGAGCGTGTTAATTCAAAAAGGATTGATTCTATCGACGAAACACGAATTCCTTCCAAACTGAAACGTTTTAAAGCAATTTGTTTTTCAGCAAGTTGCCTGGAACTAATGCAATCCTCAATTACTATGGGATAATATCCCTTCTCCTGGAGGTCGATAGCAGTCTGAAGTACACAAACATGCGATTCGATGCCATAGATCAGTACATTGGTTTTACCTGAGTGCTCCAGATAGTCAGCATAAAGGGGTTCATCCAGACAACTGAAACAATTCTTTTCAAAATAGGTGAAAGGGTGGAAGAGTGAACTTATTTGGTTACATGTTGCTCCAAGCCCTTTTGAATATTGTTGGGTTACTATTATTGGGATATTTAATAACTGAAGCCCTTCTGTCAGTTTTCGGCAGTTGGCCAACAGATTCTCTATTTCAGCGATCACAGGATAGAATTTTTCCTGGATATCGACGATCAAACCGGTACAATTTTCTCTTTTGATACGCATGGGTTCAAGATTTAAGTTTAGAAAATTTTCTTCGTTTCAAAATAAAGTAATTCCAAAGAATACTTTTGTCGGTAGTTACACTGAATGCTTTGTTTTTTCTGGTTTGGAAGATGATCCGCCGTTTTTTCATCAGCTGATACATACTCCCATAAAACTTCAGATGTGCTGTAAAGACCCTTCCAAAGGATGCAAATTCCCCCTTAAACAGGAACACAAAGGCTGCCACAGCATCCAGAATCATCCTTGCCGGTAGTTTTGTTGCCAACTGATTTCCCGGTAGGTTTTTAAACAGCAGAAAGAGGTTGTTCCGGAAATTAAGGTGAATCTTCAAAGGATTGTTGTAGTTGAGCGTTCCGCCGCCAATGTGGTAAACCACCGAAGCCGGGGTGCAATAGACCTTGTAACCAAGATGCTGCGCCCGCCAGCAAAGATCAATCTCCTCCATGTGTGCCCAAAAATCCGGATCAAATCCCTTACACGCTTTCCAGGCGTGTGAACTAACCATCATACAAGCGCCAGATGCCCAGGAGACTGGAATCGTATCATCGTATTGTCCCAGATCTTTTTCAACCACCTGCAAGATCCGGCCTCTGCAAAATGGATAACCGAAACGGTCAATAAAACCCCCGGCAGCACCGGCATATTCGAACTCGTCGGGGCGGTCAAGACTTAATATTTTGGGTTGACAGATCCCGATAGCCGGATCTGTCCCCATCAGTTGAAGCATAGGCCCCAGCCATCCTGGCGTTACTTCCACATCCGAATTGAGCAATAAAAAATAGTCAGATTGAAGCGACTCCAGAGCCAGGTTGTATCCTTCAGCAAATCCGAAATTTTGATCCAATTGCAGATATGTAACTGTCGGAAAGGAGGTTTCGATCAAAGTTTTACTGTCGTCTGTCGAACCATTGTCTGCTACAACAATCTCCACATTCCCCTTTGAACAGGAAATGACAGACGGCAGAAACCTTTTCAGGAAACCGCTGCCATTCCAGTTTAGTATGACAATGGATATTTTTTTGCTGCTATTCATTCTCTGCTTGCATTATAATTCTTTATCCTTGGCACTAGTCAGCCACAAGGCCTGACCCAACTTTATCCTTTTTACTTTATCCTTTTTACTTTATCCTTTATCCTTCCTCTTCCCTCCGGTGTTTCCACCTTTTGTGCGACCAGAGCCAGAGTTCAGGACGTTGAACGATCATCTCTTCAATCATGCGGGTTGCTTTCTCCGTAATTTCAAAGGGTGCTGTGTTTTTTGCACTTTCAGCAATCACCGTAAATTCGAGACGGTTGTAACCTCTTCTTAGTTTTCTGATGTGACAGAAAATGACAGCTGCGTCCAGTTTTCGGGCAACTTTTTCAGTACCTGTCAATACAGGCGTATCCTGATTTAAAAAAGTGGTCCAATATTGTATTTCATGTTTTCGCGGAGTCTGGTCCATCAAAAAAGCAGATGCCGAGGTTATTCCGTTATTAACATCTGAAATCAGTTGTCTGTAGGTGTCGGCCCTGTCAATTGGAATGACTCCGAAACGGGATCTCATTTTGTAATAAAAAAGATCAAAACTCTTGTTGGTCAGTCTTTTGTATATTACATATCCCCTGTATTTAGAATTTAGCTGCCAGCTGCAATTCCATTCCCAATTGTTGTAATGGCCCAGTGCTAAAATTACCGGTCGACCTTCTGCTAAAAATTTTTCCACTATCTCTTCGTTGAGAAGGGTCAGTCTTTTTTTGATCTCTTTTTCAGAGACCCTGTCAAAATAGAGGGTTTCGATAAAGCTATCGCAGAAATGACGGTAAAATTTTTTGGCGATCAGCCGGATTTCACTTTTTGATTTTTCAGGAAACGAATTGGTAAGGTTATTATATACTACTTTTCTCCGATATCTTACTACATAATAGATCAATAGATAAATCAGGTCAGATAAAATATAATGGAACCTGAGTGGAAAGAGTTGAATGATCCATGTAAATGCTTTCAGGAGGTAATATCCAGGTTTTGCCTTTGTGTCCATTCCTATTTGCAATAATTATGTTCTATGATTGATTGAAATTCATTGAAATAATTTTTGTTGGCAGCCACAATTTCACCACCGAAAAGAAAATTGTTGTTTCCACGGAAATCTGTTACACAGCCTCCGGCTTGTTGCAAAATAATAACACCAGCTGCAATATCCCACGGACTGAGTCCTGTCTCCCAAAATGCCTCAAACCTACCGGCAGCGACGTATGAAAGGTCGGTAGCGGCAGAGCCAAGGCGTCTGATTCCGTGAGAATTAACAATCAGATATTTGATGGTTTCAATAAATGCATCTGAATTTTTTATTTCACCGTATGGAAAGCCTGTGACAATCAGGGCTTCGTCAGTAGTGGAGGCTTCGGAGACATGAATCTCCTTTCCGTTCAACATGGCCTTGCTGCCTTTCCAGGCATAAAAACATTCATCCTTTGAGATTTCGTAAACCACACCCAGAATAACCTCATCCTTCTCAATTAGTCCGATGCTGACAGCATAAGGAGGAGCGCCGTGAATGAAATTGGTTGTGCCATCAAGCGGGTCGATAACCCAGCGATATTTCTCACCTGAATCAAATGCAGTTCCCTCCTCTGTTATAAAGCCGGCTTCAGGCAAAACCCCTCTCAGACCTTCGACAATAAGCTCTTCGGCTTTCTTGTCGACATACGAGACAAAGTTAGCCTTCCCTTTTATTTCAACCAGTTTAAGATCGAAGTTGGTTCTTTCACCGGCAATAAAGGCACCTGCATTTTTGGCAATATCGATAACCGATCGACAGATCTTTTCCAAATCCATATTTTTTTATTCAAAAGTAACGATTATCTGCGGGGAGTGCAATGTTATTCTAACAGGATATCAGCCGTCACATGACCATTTCCGTTGATCTCTTTTAGCCGGACAAGCCTGGTTCGATTCAATAAATCGTTTTGGTAGGGGGTCTCAACTTTGATATAATTTTCAGTCCAGCCACCAGCACAGTTTATATCGTGCTGATTTTCAAACAATACAGTCGCTGTCCTGCCAAGATTATTCCTGTAGAATTGATGAAGTTTTTTTTCTGATAACTGTATTAGCTGCTGAGTCCTGAATTTTCGCTCTTTTATAGGGACAACTCCTTCGATGAAAAGCGCTTTGGTATTGGCACGTTCGGAATAGGGAAAAGCGTGCAACTGTGATACCTCCAGATTTTTTATGAAATGAAATGCTTTTTCAAATAGTTCGTCACTCTCCCCGTTCATACCTGCAATCACATCAACACCAATAAATGCGTAGGGCAATTGTTTTCGGATAGCCGCGACCCGTTGCTGGAAAAGAGCGGTATTATATTTCCTTTTCATCAGTTCCAGCACCTCGTCAGTACCTGCCTGAAGTGGGATATGAAAGTGGGGCGCTAATTTAGTTGAATTTGCTACAAAAGTTATGATTTCATCGCTTAGCAGGTTAGGTTCAACAGAACCCATTCTGATCCGGACCAACTCCTTTGTTTGTTCGAGTGCCTTTAGTAGATCAAGGAAAGATTCACCGGTACTTTTCCCGAAGTCTCCGATATTTACACCGGTAAGATTGATCTCTTTGATCCCCTGTGCGGTAAGCTTTTTAGCCTCTTCAACCAGGCTTTCGATGGAAGGGTTTCTGCTTTTCCCCCGCGCAAGCGGAATGGTGCAGTAGGTGCAAAAATAATTGCATCCATCCTGCACCTTCAGGAAACTCCGGGTACGGTCGCCAAACGAAGAGGATGGTTGAAAAGCTGTAATCTCCTGAAATGTGCAGCCATGTACTTCACTGCTGGTGTGCTTCTCCAGATTTTCAAGGTATTTCGTGATGTTGAATTTGTCATTAGCGCCTAAGATCAGGTCGACCCCTTCGATGGCAGCAGCCTCTTCCGGTTTAAGTTGGGCAAAACAACCGACCACTACAACAAATGCTGCCGGATTCTGGCGTATGACCTGACGGATCATCGCGCGGCTTTTCTTGTCGGCCGAATCAGTTACAGAGCAGGTATTGATCACATAGACATCAGCTTTATCTTTGAAATCAACCCGGGCAAACCCTTGCTCCTGAAAAGAGCGGGCAATGGTGGAGGTTTCAGAAAAATTCAGCTTGCACCCAAGTGTACCAAAAGCGACTGTCTTATCGGTAAAAATGTTTGAAATGTTTGAAATGTTTGAAATGTTTGAAATGTTTGAAATGTTTGA
>CAYHQN010000023.1:0-40555 GCA_964358545.1 uncultured Tangfeifania sp.
GATTTTTCATCGGGAAGGCACGAAGTGTGAAGCAATCTGTTGAGAGTCGCATAATATATTTTCTTAACTTAATGACTTTGCCCCAACGGGACAAAAAAACAAATTTTAAACAGTCTCTAAAGCTTTCTCTCTTTGCTAATCAGTTGGTAAGCTTCATTAACCTTTTTAAATTTTTCATTAGCAGCTTGTTGAATCTCTTCACCCAAATAGCTCACTTTGTCGGGGTGGTATTTTAAAGCCATCTTTCTATAAGATTTTTTCACCTCCTCATCGGTGGCAGAAGGTACTATCTCCAACACATCGTATGCCCAGTCTGTCTTTGGTATCAACATGGCCTCAATAGAGGTATAATCTGCCGTTGAAATTCCAAGATTGATGGATATATGCCTGATTAACTTTAGTTCATCGGGATGGATTTCACCATCGGAAGCCGCGATACCAAACAGAAAATGAATGAGTTGCAGTCTACCTGGATAATCCATGTAATTTTTTATCTGCAAACAAACATCGGCAACCGGAATTTTTTGTTTCGTCAAATCATGAAGTATCCTTAAGGCATTCTGTGCACCTTCTGCACCAAAATTGGCTTTGAAGAATTCTTTC
This sequence comes from uncultured Tangfeifania sp., assembly GCA_964358545.1. Classification (GTDB taxonomy): domain Bacteria; phylum Bacteroidota; class Bacteroidia; order Bacteroidales; family Prolixibacteraceae; genus CAINVV01. Next base: position 604 of record CAYHQN010000023.1, read on the forward strand.
ACATAATTTAGTTCTGACTTCATGATCTTTCCATCTGCATTCAATACTGCAGAAACCAGAACAAGAAGACTAAAAAGGTAATCGTTAGGGGTCGTCTGTGTTCCGTTTCCAAAAGTTCTAGAATTGGGATCTGATTTTTCGGAAAGATCAAACAATGTTCCCAAAACAAACCCTGCCAATGCACCTATAGGACCGCCCAGTGTCCATCCCAAACCACTACCTATCCATTTTCCAAACATGACTCTTCGACTTTAAAAGTTGGTCCAATTTTAAAATTTGTGAAATAATTAGCTGATTATCATTATTTTCTATTACAAAATCAGCCATTTTTATTTTTTCTTTATCCTTCAGTTGATGGTTCATTCGTTGTAAGACATCTTCAGATCTTGAATGATCTCTTTTTGAAACACGTTCAATTCGTTCCTGTTCATCAGCAACAACCAATATGGTGAAATCGAAGTTACGGTAACTTCCTGTTTCAAAAAGGATAGCTGCTTCGTATATTACATAGGGGAAATTTGGATTACAGGCACTCCATTTTTCAAATTCCCTGTGCACAGCAGGATGGATAATGCAATTGAGCTTATCCAGTAGTTCACTATTATTAAAAACAATGGAAGCCAGCCTCTTACGGTTCAACGATCCTTCCGAAGAATAAATTTTTGATCCGAATATTTCAATCAATTCAGAGATAATTTCTGGGTCTTCATTTTGTAATCTTCCGGCTTCAACATCGGCATTGAATACAGGTATACCCAGTACACTGAAAACTCGGCAAACAGTCGATTTCCCGCTTCCTATACCACCTGTAATACCAACCTTCAGCATAACCTTCTATTTTTCATGTTCCAGAATATACTCGACTTCCTTGGGAGAATAGCTTACTGCCAGCACAACATTTGAATGACTTTCGAAAGTTACAGCCAAACGTGGATCTTTAAGAGAGATCTTTTCAAAATTAACATATGCATGGAAGGTGCTGTAATCCAGATTTTTGTATTTGCTGAGTCCTATCCTGCAGGTAACCTTAACTTTTCCTGGAAATGTCTTGACATTAATATCGGAAGGGTTGTTGATAACCTGAATAGGAATTTCAAAGGTTACTTCAGTGTTTTGTTCCACAGGTATGGTTAAATTCACCTCTTTGGTGTCCAATTTTACTCCGGACGGTGGTTGAATAGTTATCCGCTGCTCAATTGAATGTGCTAATTTGGTGAATGAATAAAAATTTGTCGGAATGAATTTTAAAGTATCCAGAATATCTTTCGGTCCGCTTACCAGGAATGAATCCGGAACAGTAGTTGGTTCATCAGCCAATGAATACTGACTTTCGAAGCTGAGTTTTAGTGAGGGTTTAACCCTGATCTTTTTCGAAATTATTTTACTGAAATTGAAAACGAGCGTGTCTGGTTTGATGGAGAGAATTCTAATCTCGCTGCTGATTTGCTTCTCAATCTCCTCTTTGTGGCTGACGGCAGAGACCGTGTACTTGTATCTGTTTCCCCTATCCAGGGCATTGTCAATCAATTCGCTGACATTTAGTAAGATGGGCGAAAATGCCAACCTGAGTTTGTAGGTTAACAAAGTATATCCGTAGGCATCAACCATTAAATCCAGATTCTTTGGGAGAGAACCTGAAAGCTGTTTATCCTTTGGAAAATCAACATAATTTACCGGAACACTGATTTTGCTTGTATAGCGCTTTTCCAAACTGTTTAACAACCATAAAAGAGAGGAGAGTGCCAGGCAGACAACAAATACAAGCGCCTTATGGTAGCTGAAGTTCTTGACTTTACGCTTAACGAACAAGAATATTTTTTTTACCCAAAATTGCTTCATCAGTATAATTTTTATCCGGCCCGTTCTAAATAAAAATGGCCGGATAACCCGGCCATTTTTATTATTTTGCTACCGGAGCATCAGTCATATCCTTAAGCACCACACTTTTATCAACTTTCAATTTAATATTTGGTGCTACCTCAAGATAGATGATTTGATCTTTAATCTCATCAATTCTTCCGTAAATGCCACCTGATGTGACAACCTTGTCTCCCCTTTGGAGGGCATCCCTGAATTTTTGTGTCTCTTTCTGACGCTTCATCTGAGGACGAATCATAAAAAAGTAGAACACAACAATAATTAATACCAAAGGCAAAAACATGCCCAACATACTTTGTTGTGGCTGTGATTGAGCGATAACGAACAGTAATGTACTCATTTCAAATTATTTAAATCAATGTTAAAATTCTTATTTTCTACAAATGCACCAATTGTCAATGTTTTGGCTTCGCCGTCTGAGGTTTCGATTTCGACTGTTTTAACCTGATTTCCCCATTCTCCAGCAGTTTGAAAAATCACCTCAATGTTAGAACTGCTGCCTGAAACGATCTCTTCTTTGCTGAATTGAACGGTCAGACATCCGCAAGCAGGTTCTACCTTTGTCAAGCGAAAAGGGGAACTCCCACCGTTCTTATACAGAAAAGAATAGGCCACAGTTTCTCCCTCTTTCAAAGTACCAAAATTATGTATTTCTTTGGTAAATTCAATCCTGCCGGGCACCTTTTTTTTGTTTGGTCCGATTGAAACGGAAGGGGAGGAGTGGCTGGATGATTTATTCCCGCAACCCAATAACATGATTGCTGCAGTAAAAAGGGAAAGTGCTATAAAGTACCTGTTAATCATCCTTCCAAAAGACCTCGTCCCGCTTTCACAATTTTCCCCTGCTCTTTAAAATCTTTGGTGATCCTATCCAAAACACCATTGATAAAGATGCTGCTTCGTTGGGTACTGTAATACTTAGCCAACTCGATGTATTCGTTTAATGACACCTTGATAGGAACTGACTGAAATTCAGTAAGCTCAGTAAGAGCGAGTTCCATAATCAGAATATCCATGGTGGCTACTCTGTCAACATCCCAGTTCTTGGTGTATGTTTCTATCGTCTTTCTGTTTTCCTCACTCTTGGCAAGGGTCTTCCTGAATAACTTAACGGTAAAATCCCTATCTTCCTCATCCTTATACAAAGTAGAGAGGTGGTCATTGATGTTGTTCTCTTCCCTGAACTTTTTCAGTGTTTTTATTACCATGGAAACCACAAAATCAAGATCGTCATTCCAATAAATGCTTTGTTCTTCAAATTCATTGAAGACAAACTCATTTTTGAGCAGGATCTCAGCATAAAAATCTTCACAAAACTTTCTGTCGATCTGGAAGTTATCTTCCTTGTTCGCGAGATAATTGAGGTACAGTTCAGATTCTACCATTGATTGGTAAATCCTCTTTACAAGCTCCTGACTGTTAACCCAATTGACTTTGTTTTTCTGAACGAAAGTCACCAGATCCTGGTTACTTCTTAACTTAATAATCAGACGGTTTGAGATAAAACGCAGATTTGGGTTTAGCTCCTCCTTGGTCGGAAAATTCTTCTGCTTTCTTAGCTCAATTAATTTATCAGCGTAGTCACTAAGTTCGATTAGCAACGATAGCAATAGGTGATAAAGTTCGTAGGTTTTCTGAATACTAAAATGCAATTCATTTTCAGATGCGCTTATTTGTTTATCAGGTGTTGACACGTGCGCGTAAAGTATTTGCAGAATTTTTGTACGGATAATCCTTCGACTTATCATGCTAATTTATTTTTTCTTGAACGGCAAAAGTACAATAAAAAAGCGGCTAACCCATCATTTTAGCTTAAATGGGACTTCAAAAGGGCTACCAGATTGCGCACATCTTCCTCTGTTGTATCGAAAGAGGTCATTAATCTGACTTCGCCTTTGGATTCATCCCAATCGTAAAAAAAGTACTCCTTCCTGATGATTGGTATGATTTTCCGTGGCAGAATCGCAAAAATACCATTTGCATCGACCTTTTGTGTAATCTTGATGGCTTTGATTTCTGAAATTAAGCCAAGCAGCATTTGAGCCATTTCATTGGCATGTTTGGCATTGGACTTCCAAATTTCATCTTTTAGGTATGGAATGAACTGTGCTGAGACAAATCTCATTTTTGAGTACAATTGGGCGGCCTGCTTTCGGTAATATTTCGTGTGTTTTGCCAGTGATGGTTGGAAAATCAATACGGCCTCGCCCAACATCATACCATTTTTTGTACCGCCAAACGAGAGCAGGTCAACACCGGCATCCTTTGTGAAATCCCTGAAATTCAAACCCAAAGAGACAGCTGCATTGGCAATTCTTGCCCCATCCATGTGGAGATACATTCCAACATCGTGAACGATACGCGCCAGCTCTTTGATCTCTTCTACAGTATAAACTGTACCCATTTCGGTTACCTGGGAAATACTTAACAAGCCTGGTTGAGTATGGTGTTCAAAGTCAAAACCATGCAATTTCTTTATTAATTCGGGCGGATCGACCTTCCCGTTACATGAAGGAATGGGAATCAGTTTACTTCCTGTAAATTTTTCCGGAGCGCCACATTCATCCACATAAATGTGAGCTGTTTCAGCACACAAAATGGAGTTAAAAGAGTGACAGAGAGTCTGTATCGATAAGATGTTGGCACCTGTACCTGTTAATGCAAAGAATACTTCAGTTTCATGACCGAACTCTTTTTTGAAGAGATTTTTTGCACTTTCAGTATAAATATCATCGCCATAACCTACAGCATGACCCACATTTGCCATTTCTATGGCTTTCAGAATATTAGGATGTATTCCAGAATTGTTATCGCTTGCAAAACCCCGTTTACTCATAAAATATGGAAATTAAGATTTGAATGGTTCGATTTTTTTGTTGAACAAAGGTAGGTTTAGTTTTGTTTTTTCATATATTTCAGACACATTTCATTATCTTTTATCGGATGTCAAGTCATAAGGAGAAACCTGTTGTTAATATTTTCTGGATGCGGAGAGACCTTAGGCTGGATGATAATACTGCCTTGTTTCACGCGTTGAAGACCCGCGAGAATGTTCTGCCATTGTTTATTCTCAATCCTGATATTTTGTCAAGAATTCCAGACGTTTCGGATTACAGAATGAATTTCATATATGAAACAATACTGCAAATCAAAAATGAATTGGAAAAATTTGGATCAACGCTTTGTGTCCTTCATGGTCGGCCAATGGATATTTTCAATTCATTAACCGAGAAGTATCATATCTGCAGTGTCTATTGCAACAGGGATTATGAGCCTTACACAAATCACCGGGATATGCATGTGGAAAGGTTACTGAAGATGAACCGGACTGAATTTATCACCTACAAGGATCATGTCATATTCGAAAAAGATGAGTTGGTTAAAAAGGATGGAAAGCCCTATACCGTTTTTACAGCCTATAAAAACAGGTTCCTGGAAAAATTAAATCAGGATAGTGTTCGTGCCAATAAGACCTCGCTTTACTTCCATAATTTTATCAGGATCAAGCCAATGGAAATGCCATCGATAGAATCACTTGGTTTTTCCAGAGTCGCGAATATTTTTCCAGCCAGGTCACTTCCGCAAAGTTTGTTGGAAAATTATGAGGAAAACCGCGATTTTCCTGCCAGGAATGGTACTTCGAAATTGAGTCTTCACCTGAGGTATGGTACGGTAAGCATCAGAAAGATTACCGCCCTGGCAATGCTTCATTCCCAAACCTTTTTATCGGAACTGATCTGGAGAAATTTTTACAGTCAGATTTTGTGGTTTTTCCCCCAGGTTTCCACCAGGGCCTTTAAACCCGCCTATGACAATATCCGTTGGGAAAATGATCAGAACCACTTTCATGCCTGGTGCAAAGGAGAGACCGGATATCCCCTTGTGGACGCGGGAATGCGGGAACTGAATCAGACCGGATTCATGCACAACCGGGTCAGGATGGTGACTGCCAGCTTTCTATGCAAACACCTGTTGATCGACTGGAAGTGGGGTGAGACCTATTTCGCCGCAAAATTGAATGATTACGACCTTGCCTCCAACAATGGAGGATGGCAATGGGCCTCCGGTTCAGGTTGTGATGCGGCTCCCTATTTCAGAATTTTCAATCCTGAATTGCAGATCCAAAGGTTTGATCCGGAATACATTTACATCAAAAGGTGGATACCCGAGTTTGGGACCGACCAATATCCAGCACAAATCATTGATCATGCCTTTGCCAGAGACAGGGCCATCGCACGTTACAAAGAAGGGTTAGGTGAAGTGGCTAATACTCAAGAATCTTAAGATTCCACCATTTCGTTGGAAATGCCTGTCAATTGGGTGATGTTCCAGGGGATGCCACATTCAGGATTCACGAGCGAACAGAATGAATCGCTGTCATTTTTTCTGATCCTGAGTGCCGTCAAAAGATTATTGCTACATTTGCGGCTCTTTATTGGCCCCATAGTTTAATGGATAGAATGGAAGATTCCGGTTCTTTTGATCTGGGTTCGAATCCCGGTGGGGTCACAAATATCTCTGTAATCAATTGATTAACTGGGGTATTGCTGAGGAAATAAGGGCAATAATCCACGTTTTGCTAAGGAAGGACACTCACGTTGAAGGACTTCCTTTAAAGAGGGGACAAAAAGGCCAATTCAATCTTAATACGCCTCGAAAATTTAAGCCAATTTACTTGGATTTCAATTTTTAATATTCTAACTTTGAGTAGTTTGCCCTAAAAATTGATAGCCATGAAAAAGAAAAACAACGCAAGGGTACACCCCTTACTCGTGTTGGTTTTGTTATCAATTGTTCTGACAGGATGCCCCCCTCCTGTAGAGAAGGAACCAACAGTGACAACAGCAGAAGCAACTTCTGTTACAGCGTCTTCAGCCATATCTGGTGGAAATGTAACCGATGACGGAGGAGTTTCTGTTACTAAAAGAGGCGTTTGCTGGAATACATCCACAGGGCCAATTATTACAAGTAGCAAGACCTCTGATGGGACCGGAACAGGTACCTACAGCAGCACCATCTCAGGACTCGATCCGGGCATAAAATATTATGTGCGGGCCTATGCAACCAACAGTGTCGGTACAGGATACGGGAATGAAATCCAGTTTACAACTGTTGCCAGCCTGTCAATCCTAACAACTGCGGCAGTAACTGTTATTACCTCAACAACTGCCACGTCAGGTGGAAATATTACCGTTGATGGGGGTGGATTAATTACAGCCAGGGGTGTGTGCTGGGGAACAACAACCGGCCCGACTATCTCCAACAGCAGGACTACCGATGGCAACGGAATAGGTAGTTTTGTCAGCTCAATCACTGCGCTTACTCCAGGGACGAAATATTATGTCAGGGCCTATGCAACCAACAGTGCCGGGACTTCTTACGGCAATGAGGTATCATTTACTGCATTGGCAAATCTTCCAACGGCTACAACAACATCCGCTACATCAATTACAGCCACGACAGCTACATCCGGAGGTAATGTAACGGCTGATGGAGGAGGGGCAGTAACAGCCAGAGGTGTTTGCTGGAGCACTAATGCCAATCCAACCACAGCAAATTCGAAGACATCAGATGGAACAGGTACCGGTAGTTTTACAAGTTCGATAACCGGACTGATCCCTAATACAACTTATAATATCAGGGCCTATGCTACCAACAGTGTGGGAACAGCGTACGGAAGCAATCTTTCTTTTACAACAACAGCGGGTTCAGGCAGCACAATAACAGATATCGATGGCAATACTTATTCATCAGTTACAATTGGCACACAGGTTTGGATGGATTCCAATTTAAAAACAACCAGGTTCAATGATGGAACAGCCATCCCATTGGTAACAGATAATAGCACCTGGACCTGGACATCAACTCCTGGTTATTGCTGGTACAACAATGCAGCTGCCAATAAGAATACCTATGGTGCTTTGTACAATTGGTACACTGTTAGTACTTTAATCTTATGCCCAACGGGTTGGCATGTTCCATCAGATGCCGAATGGACAACACTTACAACCTACTTGGGAGGCGAAAGTTTAGCCGGAGGAGATTTGAAAGAAACAGGCACAACCCATTGGTTAAGTCCTAACACAGGTGCTACCAATGCATCGGGTTTTACAGCCGTTCCGGGTGGCAGCCGTAACAATAATGGCTCATTCCTCTATGTTGGAATCGGCGGTTACTGGTGGACTTCTTCTGAGTACGGTAGTTACTCCTGGTACAGGAGCATTCTCAATGATAAAAGTAATGTCAACAGAAATTACAACTATAGGCGCTATGGGTTTTCTGTGCGTTGCTTGAAAGACTAAAGTGCGCCATGAGCGCAAAACAGCGAGGTGATCTACGTATTGATATCTCATTTTTCCAGTTCCATTAGCACCATTGATGCCTCTTCCACAGTCTTGCCAAAGGCGATGATTCCCTCCTCATGGCCTCCCATCACAAAAACCCTTTTACTCAAGGTCTCGGGCAGTGACATGATCTTGATAATTTCACCGGCCATTGCAGGAGTTCCGTATTTAACTTTACTGGATGTAGTAGGCAGGATTCCAAGATACTGGTCCCAAAGCATGCGATTGTGAACATGAACTACAGCGCCTGCTTCGGAAAGGGAAGCATAAATAGCCGAGTGACTCATCGACTCCGCTGATGCCTTGATCAATCCACGACACCAAATGGTGTTAAGGCCTGGTTCACATCTTTCAACCAATGAATAATGAGCCATTTCAAGCTTGGATAGACCACCTGTTGCAGTGCCTGATATATAAAATTGATCGGTACCGGGTGTTCGAATGGAGATATTACCAAAACCAATTCCGTCAGGATAAGCACCTATCAAACCCTTATTCCACAAAAGAGTTCTCCAAAAGTTTAATGGATGAAAGAGCTCCGTTGGGATTTCTATCCTTTCGTTTACAAGGTTACAATTGAATTTAATATAGCCCTCCAGGGGCTGTTGCATATTCATTTTTCAAGTTTTCTCCGGGAAAAGGGTCCGAATCCCTTTTTTGTTTGCTTCACAAATTCCCCGTTCAGTAATCAGTCCTGTGACCAGTCGCGAAGGCGTGACGTCGAAGCCGTAATTGGCTGTAGGTGATCCTTTAGCAACTACTCGGACTCTTCCGATCAGAACGTTTTCCTGCATTCCCTCCATCCAGCATACCTCATCTCCATCCCGCTGTTCAATAGGTATTTCACGAATCCCGTCTTCCATACTAAAATCAATGGAGGATGAAGGCAGGGCAACATAGAAGGGTATTTGGTTATCGAATGAGGCCAATGCTTTCATATAGGTACCTATTTTGTTGGCTACATCACCATTTAACGTTGTTCTGTCGCTTCCAACGATACAGATATCAACCAGTCCGTGCTGCATCAGATGACCTCCAGTGTTGTCAGAAATAACCGTATGGGCTACACCTTCCTGAGATAGTTCCCATGCTGTTAAACGTGCACCCTGATTTCTGGGCCTGGTTTCATCTACCCATATATGAATGGGTATTTTTTTTTGAAATGCTTTATATATTGGTGCCGTAGCAGTTCCCCAATCGATGCAGGCCAACCAACCCGCATTGCAATGGGTCAGAATATTGACCGGTTGTCCGCTTTTTTTCTTACTGATGGCCTCAATAAGGGTACATCCAAAATTGCCGATTGCTTCTGACCATTCAATCTCCCTAATTTTCAATCTGTTTGCTTCCTTTAGCGCCATTTTGCATGCCATCTCTTTCGAAATGCATACTTTCAGGGAATTAACCATTTCATCAATGAGATTGGCCAGGTTAACCGCTGTAGGACGTGATGATTTAAGGTATTCGGCTGATTCCTTTAAAACGATTTGCCAGTTGCTTTCATTGGAATGAAGTATACCAAGATAAATGCCATAAGCGCCAGTTACACCGATAAGTGGCGCCCCACGGATGGTCATATTCCGGATCGTCTCAAACGCATCCCTTATGGTTACCAAATCCACAATGCTAAATTCGAAAGGCAGCTTGCGCTGGTCAATCACCTGAACGATCTGTGGATTTTCCGGGTGGATCCAAATTGTGTGATAATTCTTATTATTGACCAGCATGAATGTGATATTGTTTGAAAATATTAACATTTGAATATACAAATATCCACTAACGTTTTTACGAAACAATTTTTTTGATTGATTTTTTTGAATTAGTTTTAAAATTCTTAATTTTAGATTGTTAATTTAAATACCAAACAATGAAAACCAGGACTTTATTTTTGATCTTCGTATTCTACTCTGTGTATGCCTTAGGTCAGGATATTTCAACCAATTCTGATACTGTTGCACCTGGACCAAAGAATGTATTCAAATTCTTGCCTGTAAATCTGGCCTTAAACAGTCTTTCATTTGAGTACGAAAGAAAGTTCAGTCCGAAGAGCTCTTTTGTATTTGGGCTTGGGATTGCTTCACCAAAGCCTTTTGCCGACAAATTTGGAATTAATAGTGCTGACAATAAGATCACAAATGATGCTTTCAGCACTATGTCTGTTCGCGCTGCCTACCGTCATTATGCTGGTCATAAAGCGAGACCATTCGGATTTTACTTTTCACCTTACCTGAAATACCAGAAATTCGCAGCCAATGCTGATAACCACCGAACTACCACTGAGGGATTTCCTCCTGTTACCACGCAATATGATGAGAAATACGATATTCACGGTAATACATTAAATTTTGGATTGCAGTCGGGGGTTCAGTTTTTGATTGCCAAAATAGTGTGCGTTGATTTCTACTTCATGGGAATTGAAGCCGGTCTGGCAAATGTAACAGCGACAGTAAAATCGCCAAATGTCGTCATGATTGATAAAGTTGAAAGCAATGTAAGGGACAATGTAGATAAATTACCTCCCTTTCTTGCCAGTAAAATCAAAGTTACCAGGAATGGCTCCGACCAGGTTGATGTTGAGGGTAGTTCAATACCCTATCCATGGCTTAGGAGTGGTATCAGCATCGGGATTGCTTTTTAAGGTACCCGTCATTAAATTATTAAAGGAGGAGCCGGAAAATTTTCCGGCTCCTCCTTTTTTTTACCAACCTATTTTATCAATTGGGATTGGTTCAGCCACTTCCATTGAACGCATTGCATTGATTAACCTTGCTTCTTCATAGTATTTTAACTCCTCCGGTCTGATGTTGCGTGGAAAGATCTTCCGGTTAAACAAATACTCAGCTCTTCTTGTTCCCGGGAGAAGTGGCAATGCCGGCGTATACCAATATCCATTCTGCAGAAAAATAATGTTTGTAAAACTGGTATCGGTTATTAATCCGTTCCTGACAATCAGTATTTCATCCTTGCTGCCGCGATCCTCCAACAAACGATTCAGCGAATCCCTGTTTTTATATTTAAAGGAATAGTCAATCGCATCCCCTTCAACCAATTTCAGACTCTCAATTTTTTTGAATATATATGACTCATATTCAACATTTTCGATAACATCTGAATAGGTGACCCGGCAGCGTACCTTCGCATTTTTCAAGTTCTCAGGTACCTCAATGGTTTGTGTCAGAAAAATAGGAGTGCATACCCCAAGAAGATGTCGTCTGGCACGGTTCATCCGGTCCTCATGAAGAGGAATCCTATGAAAATTCCCGTTTTCGTAACAGATTGTCTCAATGAGCTGCAACATATATTTTGTCTATTAATTCATTGTACTCCTTTAAAGGATCACTGTGCATCGTAATTCCCCCTCCGCTTTTGTAAAACAATTTGCCATTTATCTGTTCTATAAAACGTATCATGACAGCCGAGTCCAGATTATTCCCGTCAAAGAACCCAAAAACACCAGTGTAGTAACCTCTTTGGTACCCTTCGACCTCCCTGATTATTTTCAATGTAGAATCTTTTGGAGCCCCGCAAATGGATCCTGCCGGTAATAACTTGCAGACAATGGATCCTATATTTGATTGATAATCTGCTGGTAGTGTCCCTGAAATTTCAGAACTGACCTGTAGCAACCTCTTGTCATGTGTGACAATTTCATCCAAATACCTGTATCTTTTCACATGAACATTGTTGGCAACCATGGATAGGTCGTTGCGAACCAGATCGACAATGGTGGCATGTTCTGCTTTCTCCTTTTCATCTGCCAGGATAATATCACCAGCATGCCCGATCGCGGCATCAATGGTACCTTTCATGGGAAAGGAGGAAATTTCCCCATTCGATATCCTGACAAAACACTCCGGCGAAAAAACGACAAACTGATCTTTGAACAGCAGACGGTAGGGAGCGTTGCTTTCCTCAAATATCCGCTCAAGGCTCCAATTGGTCTCTATTTCTGTCGGGAATGTCAGGTTTAGTAAAAATGTATTGCCTAAATGGATCTGATTCAAAACTTTTTGAAAGGCAGTAAGGTAGAATGGAAAATCAATGGGTTTTTTACGAAAATCCAGTTGCTGTTTACCCATAGCAGCAATTTTTTTGTTGCGCAGTCCATTCGCCGAAAAATATATCCCTTCCTTCGCAGCATCCTGGAAAGTATAAATAACAGGACTATTCATCTCATAATCAATGATAAACAAAAATGGGGTTCCCTTTTTTCCAAGATTGTTCATCTTTTGAATATAAATATCAAGATTGCTTGTCAACATTGTTACCGTCCAAGAATTGAATTTAGCTTTTTAAGATCTTTTATCACAATGTTATCCCTTGACCAAGTAAAAATATCTTGTTTTTCCATCTCCTGAATCGTTCTCGACAATGAAGGACGGGTAACGCCGAAAAGTTCAGCAAGATTGGTCTGAGTCTGGTCAATAGCCACGTAATTGTTCCCGCCGCTTTTCACCATTTGCAAAATGTAGTATGCGATCTTCTCTTTGATCGTTCTAAGGGATAAGAAGGTGATCTTACCGCTTAAAAATTGCGCTTTACCTGACACAATATTGATATAATTCACCATTACCCGTGATTCAAGTGAAAGCATATCAGTAAATTCCTTCTTGAGGATAATCAGGATCTTACCATCAGTTTTGGCGTTCAAAAAAACCGGAAATTTATTCTTTGGTCCATAAAGAAAGGCAGCTGCAACCATTTGTGGAGGATCCAATTCCTCAATTTTGAGGGAGTTACCTGCAAAATCAACCATTTCGCCCTGTAGTCGACCCTCCATCAATAGAATGGCTTTGTCGACAGGATCTCCAGCCTGGGCCAAGAGTTCCCCGCTCCTGAAATGGCGGATTTGGTGCTTTACCAGACTGAAAAGATGGGTAAGTTCCTCTAAAGTTAATCCCCTGAAAAGCGGAGAGTTTAATAAAATTGGATACATGGCAATAAAATCAAATGTAAATGTAACAAATGTTACAGATTAAGCATAAAGTATGTGCTACTTTTGATTCGGAAAGTAACTTTTGTTGATAGGTTATTAACCGTGGAAAAATTAAAAAAAGGATTATGAAGCGAGATATTATTAAAATTGATGAAGAAAAATGCACGGGTTGCGGTGATTGTGTGCCAAATTGTCATGAAGGGGCATTGCAGATCATAGACGGGAAGGTTCGGCTCGTAAGTGAATTGATGTGCGATGGGCTGGGGGCTTGCATTGGCCACTGCCCGGAAGGTGCCATCACCATAGAACAACGGGAGGCTGAGCCCTATGATGAGTTAAAGGTAATGGAAGCGATGGTTGGAAAGGGCTTTAATACAGTTGTTGCCCATTTGAGACACCTCCGGGAGCATAGTGAAACTTTTTACCTGAAACAAGGTATGGGCTATTTGATTGAACATGAGACCGTATTATCTTTTGCGATCCAAGATGTAAAAGATGCTGTTCACCAGACAGTTATACCTGCGAATAACCCTTCCTGTGGTGGTGGTTGTCCGGGTTCGCAGACGGTAGTTTTTGATCCTTCCTCACTTAGACCCGTCGGAAACGCGCCAACTTTACCTGTAGCTTCGCAATTGAGGCAATGGCCCGTGCAGTTGCATTTGATTAATCCTGCCGCCGTCTATTTTCAGGGTTGCGATCTATTGGTGGCAGCCGATTGTTCCGCATTTTCTTTGGGCGATTTTCATTCCAATTGGCTAAAAAACAGATCATTGGTAATCGCATGTCCGAAATTGGACCAAGGGAAGGAGATTTATCTGAAAAAATTGATGGATCTTATTGAACAATCAAACGTTAATACAATAACGGTACTAATTATGGAAGTACCTTGCTGCGGAGGATTGTTACAATTGGTACAGATGGCTGTTCAGCGTTCGGTACGAAAAGTTCCCGTAAAGGCCGTAACTGTCAGTATCAAAGGTGAAATTTTAAATGAACAGTGGGTTTAATAGAATTAAGTATCTTATTTTAAATTAACAACTTATAAAATAATTTATATATGGAATCAGCTAAAATATTCAATTTGGCAGCAGATATTGCCTATTCAAAAGATGCAGTTGTCAGCAAAACAATCATTAAAAAATCGGTAGGAACCGTAACGCTTTTCGCTTTTGATGCCGGACAGGGACTAAGTCCGCATGTTGCACCTTTTGATGCATTGGTTCAGATTCTGGATGGCGAGTGCTCATTTTCCATCGAAGAAACAAAATATGAAATGGCATTGGGAGACTGTATCATCTTACCTGCTGGCAAAGTGCATGCTGTAGAGGCACTTGTGCCGTTCAAAATGCTTTTAACGATGATTAAGGCAGGCGATTTTCCGGTGCGCCGGGCAGAATGATGTCAGAGTAACACAGGCTTCGCCATGAAATCTCATCTCTGGGTACCCTGATTTTTCATAAAAAGGAATTGGTTTTGATTATCTTTGTATCAAAATCAAATCGTATTATGAAACGTCTGTGGACCTATTTTTTGCAGGGATTGTTGCTGATCTCACCACTGGCAGCAACCGTGTACATCGTATTCTTCCTTTTTCGGTTTACGGATGGCTTGTTAAGTACCTACCTCGAGAAATATTTTCAGCTGAAAGTTCCAGGTCTTGGTATTTTAATCATAGTTTTTCTGCTTATATTTTTGGGAATAATTGGGGAAACAATTTTTGCTAGACCGATCAAATTACTCATCAATAGAATTTTAAACAGAGCCCCCATCCTTCGTTTGATCTATACCTCATTCAATGATCTGTTCTCCGCTTTTGTCGGAAAAGAAAAGAAATTCCATCGTCCGGTAGTTGTTTTGGTGGATGAGAAGAACGATATTTGGAGAATGGGGTTTTTGACAAACGATAAAATGGGCGAAATGGGGCTGGAAGGGAAGGTAGCGGTCTATTTTCCATTGTCTTACAACATCTCAGGTATATTGTACATCGTTCCTGCAAACAGGATCAAACCACTTAACATTTCACCGGCTGAAGCAATGAAATTTATATTGTCCGGCGGGGTTTCTGAAATGGATGGCTTAACGGATAAAATCGTTTAGCATACTGACAAATTTACATTCAATTTTTTTGGTTTACTTTTTGCTGTTTACAATTGGTTAAATTTTAAAAACGAAGTTATGATCTGGATTATTTTTATAGGATTTGCATTGGCCAGCTGGCTGGTAAGCCATCAGTTGAAAAGCAGGTTTGCCAAATATTCCAAAATACCTACTGCAAACGGCATGTCAGGCAAAGAGGTCGTTGAAAAAATGCTGCGGGATAACAATATCTATGGTGTCAAAATTGAATCAGTTGAAGGCGAATTAACTGATCATTATAATCCAGCCGATAAAACGATAAATCTCAGTGAAGAGGTTTATTACGGAACGAATGTGGCTGCAGCTGCAGTGGCGGCCCACGAAACAGGTCATGCCCTTCAACACGCTCAGGCATATGCCTGGCTTGGGTTGCGCTCTTCTCTCGTACCTGCCGTTAGTTTCAGTTCAAGATACATGCAGTGGATTTTGCTTGGGGGTATCCTACTGATAAATACATTTCCTGCACTTCTGCTTTTTGGCATTTTCCTTTTTGCCATGACGACACTCTTCAGTTTCATCACTTTACCTGTTGAAATCAATGCAAGCAACAGGGCTTTGGTCTGGCTGCAAACCAGTGGCATTACAACCACTCAGACACATGAGAATGCTGAAGATGCGCTTAAATGGGCCGGTTACACCTATGTTATTGCAGCTTTAGGATCATTGGCTACTTTGTTGTATTACATCTCAATTTATATGGGCCGGAGGAATTAACTGGCGAGAACTTCCCCTCACGAGAATCGATTGTGTGGGATAATAAAAGCCAATTACCTTGAATGATCTGGTTGATTGACGATGGGTGCTCTGTGAAATTCGGCATCCCTGTCAAACAGGTAACGATAAGTTACATGTGTCTTATAGATTGAGCCTCCTATGAATGATGCAACTTTCATCATCACTGGATTAAAATCGCCAATCCAGTTCAATTCAAAGGTTTTGTATTTAAAAGTTGGCTTAAGTACCTGTTGCTGAAAAAACAGGACCAAAGCCCCCTCGACACCTTTGTTCTGGAACGAAGGAATTACCCCAAAGATACGACCAATTACCCTATCAACGCTGTGATTAATTCTGAGTTCCCATAAAAAGCGTAACTTATTGAACCAATTGAATTTGCCATTAAATTTTTTAGTGATCTGACCGATATCCGGCATCATGATGAAAAAAGCAATTGGTTCGCCTTTGTAATAACCGTAAATGATGAGTCTTTCATCCATGATAGGTTCCATCGATTTGAGCAACGATAGGGCCTCCTGGTCTGTAATATCTTTTGTCCCTGTAAACTTGCTCCATGCCTGGTTGTAGATAATTTTAAAATCAAGGGCAAATTTGGAGTTTCCTTTCTCAATCAATTTAAACTCGTAATCCGGATTGGATAAAATCCTGCTTGCCGTCCTGTGCAGAACAGGATGAAGATCAGTAGTATCCTCAAAGGTACGCTGATAAGTATACTGGTTAAAATAGTTTTTGAACCCATACCCCTCAAACAGATCCTTGTAATAAGGGTAATTGTAAGGCATTTGAAAGACCGGTTCATGAAAACCATCCACAAGACATCCCCAAAAAGCATCCCGCATTCCCGGGTTTATTGGACCGTCCATCGCCTGAAGGTGATTGGATTGTAACCATTCCTTTGCGACATCAAAAAGCATTTCTGCAACCTCCTTGTCATTGACAGCGTCAAAAAAACCAATACCTCCGGTGGGTCTGTCATGCTGAGTAAAGGAATCTTCCATATAAAAGGCGGCAATCCTTCCCAGGCACCCTCCTTTAGAATCTTTTAGTATCCATCTTTTGATATCTCCCTTTTTGAGTTGCTTGTTGTGGTTTTTGTCAAAAATCTCTTCAACATGAACATCCAAAGGACGGTTCCAATTGTTGTCATTGCTATACAGTGCCGCCGGAAATCCATGAAATTCCTTAATTTGTGCAGAATCTTTAACTTCAATAACTAAGTACTGTACTTTGGATGACATATTTTTCCGGTTAGTTTCCGGGTCAAATGTAAAAATTCCTTTTTGTTTGGGAAACATAACCTGTGTAAAATGTCTCATATTAGGTTACAAGTCGCTTGCAAAATTCTATATTTTTCAGTAGCTTTGAGTATCACATGCGAGTCTTTTTTGGCCATTATTAGTTACCTTTGCCAGCTATGGAGTCGTATAAATCGAAATTTCTACCCCCTGAATGGTATCCACAGAGCGGAGTCATGCTAACCTGGCCTCATGCAAAGAGCGATTGGGCTGATCTTCTGGATGAGGTAGAGGATTGTTTTGTATTGATAGCAAATGAGATACTAAGAGAAGAAAA
Source organism: uncultured Tangfeifania sp. (assembly GCA_964358545.1). Taxonomy (GTDB): domain Bacteria; phylum Bacteroidota; class Bacteroidia; order Bacteroidales; family Prolixibacteraceae; genus CAINVV01. The sequence goes on from CAYHQN010000023.1 coordinate 18,205, forward strand.
GCTGATTGTTGTCTGCTCCGATCCTGATGCCGTTGCATTAAAGATCGATCAATCTTTGGCTGGGAACCTGATTTTGGTCCAACTCGATTCCAATGATACATGGGCCAGGGACCACGGGCCAATTACCGTGATGGTCAATGGTACACCTGTATTGTATGATTTCCAGTTTAATGGTTGGGGATTGAAGTTTCCTGCCTGGCTGGATAATCAAATAAATGTTCAATTGTTTAATGCCGGGCTTTTCACCATAAGTGTCAGGTACACCAATTGCATGAATTTTGTTTTTGAGGGAGGAAGTTTTGAGACAGATGGGTTGGGAACCATGCTCACTACCGAGGCTTGCCTGCTTTCTAAGAACAGAAATCAGAAGATGTCGAAACAGGAGATAGAATCCTATTTGATTAAAACGTTTGATATTCAGCGAATTCTTTGGTTATCATCCGGTTATTTGGCTGGAGATGACACCGATAGCCACATAGATACTTTGGCACGTTTTTGCCATGAGAAGTGCATCGCTTACGTCAAATGCAGTGATCCTTCGGATGAGCATTACCTTCAGCTAAGGCAAATGGAGGAGGAGATTAAATCGTTTAAAACGCTTGACGGAAAACCCTATGAGCTGGTAGAGCTTCCTATGGCTGATTATATGGAAGATGAAACAGGCGCAAGATTGCCGGCAACCTACGCCAATTTTTTGATTATCAACAATAAAGTACTGATGCCATTCTATTCCACTGCCAAGGATGAAATTGCCAGAATGAGTCTGCAAAAGGCATTTCCTGACCGGGAGGTAGTAGGTATTGAGTGCTCCACGTTAATAAAGCAGCATGGATCGCTTCACTGTGTAACCATGCAGCTACCATTCGGTGTAATATAAAACAGTAAAATTACCTAGTAATCAATGATATGCTAAAAGTAGCCCTTATCCAGCAATCCAACTCTTCTGATAAAGGTTTGAACAGGAAGAAACTTACCGATAATATCACAAAATGCGTATCGGAAGGCGCTGAATTGGTTGTTTTGCAGGAATTGCACGAGTCACTTTATTTCTGCCAGGTTGAAGATACGGCCAATTTTGATTTGGCTGAACCTATTCCGGGAAAATCTTCCGAATACTACAGTAAACTTGCCGGAGAGTTACAAATCGTATTGGTTACATCTTTTTTTGAGAGGCGGGCAGCAGGTTTATACCACAATACAGCTGTGGTTTTCGAAAAGGATGGTTCAATAGCTGGGATCTACCGTAAAATGCACATTCCGGATGATCCCAACTATTATGAGAAATTCTATTTCACACCAGGCGACCTCGGTTTTAAGCCTATTCAGACCTCGGTGGGGAAATTGGGTGTATTGGTTTGCTGGGATCAATGGTACCCGGAAGCCGCCAGGCTAATGGCGCTTGCCGGCGCTCAAATCCTAATCTATCCAACAGCGATTGGCTGGACATGCAATGACTCAGAAACTGAACAGAAAAGACAGCTGGATGCATGGCTTACTGTTCAGAGAGGACATGCGATTGCCAACGGAATTCCGGTAATTGCCGTTAATCGCAATGGGGTTGAAGTAGATTATTCAACTAATACACAGGGAATTATATTTTGGGGACATAGTTTTGTTGCAGGTCCTCAGGGTGAAATCTTAGTAATGGCGCCTGAGGCAGAAGATGCCAATCTACTTGTGGACATTGACCTGGATAATTCCGAAAATGTAAGAAGATGGTGGCCATTTTTACGAGACAGAAGGATTGATGCATACGAGGATTTAACCAAACGTTATCTTGATTGAAATGGAAAATCTATTTTTAAAGTACATGGGGGAGCGGTTGGAATCTTCTTCAACCAGACTGGCCCATCAGGGTCCGGTTATTACTATTTCCAGGGAGTGCGGCTGTCCGGGGAATGACATTGCGGAGATGCTGATGAACAAACTAAACAAGAAGATGGTCAAGGATGGCCATGCTCCCAAATGGAAATGGGTTAACAAAGAGATCCTGTTAAAAACATCCGAGGAGCTAAAAATGAATCCGCGTGATGTGGAAACCTATGTAAAAGCCAGGGAAAGTGGTGTATTGCAAGATCTTGTAGCCTCTTTTACTGAAACTTACCATGTCAGAAATGCGAACATTAAGAAAGTAATTCATGATGTGATTCTACATCTGGCCATTGAAGGACATGTGATCGTTGTTGGAAGGGGTGGAGGAGCAATAGCCTGGAACATCCCTAAATCACTGCATTTGTACCTCGAAGCTCCTTTGTCGTGGAAATCGGGTGTGGTAAGTAAACAGAAGGGCATCCCGTTTGCCGAAGCCAGGAAGTTTGTCCTGGAAAGGGATATGCAAAGGTCGAAGTTCAGGGACAATTTCAGGGCTAAATTTTCTGATGAAATATATTACGATGAGCGCTTTAACTGCAAGTCTCTCACCAATGAACAAATTTGTGAACTGGCCTTCCATGCAGCAGAGCTTAAAAAGCTAATATAAAACTTTTGTATAAGATGGCTGACGACAATAAATTCGATTACATGAAATCCTATGCTAAATATTTTGGATTGGTTTTCCAAATGATTGTGCTTGTCGTGATTGGAGCTTTCGGAGGAAAGTGGCTGGATAGTTACTTTCACCTTGAAACACATATTTTTGCCATACTATTGATTATTGCCGCTGCAATATTGTCCCTCTATCTTTTTTTTAAAACCATTTTCACCAAATAATAACCTGAATAAGTTTGTCCAGATATGATTAGCAAAGAAATACGTTTTTTCCTTAAAAAGGCATTGTTGTTTAGTTTGGTATTAGTCGGTATCTCTTTACTTCTGTATGATACCTTGTTGAAAGAATTCTACCTGAAGGCATTTCCAATTCAGTTTGGTATTGTCGCGCTAATGACAGTTTTCAGCCATTTGAAGCTAATGAATGCAAGCGAACGAAACCCCCGGAAGTTCAGTACAACCTTTTTATCAATTATGTCTCTGAGGCTGTTCGTTTATCTTGTTTTTATTCTGGTTTGTTTGTTAATCGACCGAACCAATGCGATCAATTTTGTTGTTACATTTTTAGTGCTTTATTTGGCTTTCACAATTTTTGAGGTCATCGAAATTTCGAATTTTCTCAAAAAAAATCCAAATTCTTCAAATTAAAAAGTTAATTTTGTCGCACAAAAAATCAGAAATGCTCAAGGTTTTTAGAATAATCATAATACTCTATGCTCTAGGTACGTCCTCTATTCTGACTGCCATAGCACAAGAACATGCAATTGCAGGTACTGAGCCGGCCGGCGAGAAATTCAATGCAAGTAAACTGATCATGGAGCACATTGCCGACTCCTATGAATGGCATATTGCAAAATTTGGAGAAACGCATGTCAGTCTTCCTTTACCGGTTATTTTGTACAGCTCTCAAACGGGCTTTCATTTTTTTATCTCCAATAAATTTCATCACGGAACAGCAAGTTATTCAGGTTTTCGCATTGCCGGGGAAGAATCCAAATACAAAGGAAAAGTAGTTGAAGTGGCTTTGGATGGATCAGAAAAGAGGCCATACGACTTCTCCATTACAAAAAATGTGATGTCGCTCTTTTTCAGCATCCTCTTTTTGGTGCTGATCTTCTTTTCCATCGCAAAACGATACAAGGAAGGATTCGACAGAGCACCCAAGGGGATTCAAAGTTGGCTGGAGCCGGTTGTAATTTTTGTACGTGACGATGTTGTCAAAGCCTCTATTGGAGAGGAGAAGTACAGAAAATATCTTCCTTATTTGCTTACGGTATTTTTCTTTATTCTGATAAATAACCTGATGGGATTGATTCCAGTACTGCCTGGCGGGGCTAATCTAACCGGTAACATTGCCGTCACAATGGTTTTGGCGCTTTTCACCTTTGTCATCATATTGTTCAGTGGCTCCAAAGATTATTATATGCACATTGTAAACGCACCTGGAATTCCCTGGTGGTTAAAGTTGCCTATTCCTTTGATGCCCATCGTTGAGATCATGGGTGTTTTTACAAAACCATTTGTGCTGATGTTGCGGCTATTTGCAAACATTACTGCCGGTCACATTATTGTATTGGGTTTCTATAGCCTGATTTTCATCTTCGGGGAGAGAAGTCTTTTTGCAGGTTATGGCGTTTCAATCCTAACCATCCTGTTTACCATTTTTATGGGTTTATTGGAACTGTTGGTGGCATTTATTCAGGCTTATGTTTTCACTCTTCTCTCAGCTTTGTACATTAGTATGGCACTTGAACAGCATGATGAACATGCGGGGAAAAGTCATTGAATAAGATAGTTTTTATAGTTTAAAATATTTATACACAGCAATTTAATAACTTTAAAAGTAAGTAAATATGTTTACATTAGGTGTGATCTTAGAAGTTGTGGCCAATGTTGCATTGGCAAAATTAGGAGCTGGAATTGGTGCCGGATTGGCAGCTATTGGTGCAGGTATCGGTATTGGACGGATCGGGGGAGGTGCAGTGGAAGCTATTGCCCGTCAACCTGAGGCAGCCGGTGATATTCGTTCGAACATGATCGTTTCTGCCGCTTTGATTGAAGGAGCAGCTTTTTTCGCAATGGTTATTTGCTTGTTGATACTGTTTGTTTAGTATCAAATCTGCTTTTAATATTAATTTTTAAATCTTCTATCCTATGGGTCTGGTAATGCCTGATTTTGGTCTGTTGTTCTGGATGGTGCTCTCATTCTCTCTTTTGATGTGGTTACTCGCCAAATTTGCCTGGAAACCTATTCTGACAGCGCTCTCGGCCAGAGAGGACTCAATTGAGAAAGCGCTTAAATCAGCAGAGCTCGCGAAAAATGAAATGGTTAAATTGCAGGCAGGCAACGAAAAACTGCTGAAAGAAGCCATGATGGAAAGGGAAAGAATAGTAAAAGAGGCCAGGGAATTGAAAGATTCTATCGTACGGGATGCGAAAAATGTGGCCGTTATCGAGGCAAATAAAGTGATGGAAGAGGCAAAGTCTGCCATCGCAAGAGAGAGAGTTGAAGCCGTGAACGAAATGAAATCTGTCATCTCTTCCTTCTCTATCGATATAGCCGAGAAAATATTAAAAGAACATCTTTCAGACAATAAAAAACAGAAGGATTTGGTGGCCAACTATTTGGAAAACATCAAATTGAATTAGTCGCTGATAAAATCAGATTGTTAGTTTATCAAATCGAAAAAAATTGAACGAAAGTAAAATATCAGTACGTTATGCCAAGGCGCTTTTTTCTTCTGCCGTTGAAAGAAATTTGTTGGAGGTTATAAAAAAAGATGTCGATTTATTGCTTCAACTCCTGCAAACACAACCCAGATTAAAAGAGTTATTGTCAAGTCCTGTTGTTAAAGCGAAGGAAAAGGGAGGTTTTTTGGATAAGATTTTCCAGAATCAATGCCAACAGCTCACCATGGATTTTCTTCACTTGCTTCTGAAGAACAACAGAGAGGTATACTTGTTGGAGATGTGCCTGAATTTTCAGTCTTTGTATAGCAAACTAACTGGAATAAAATCTGCCAAACTTACCACGGCCGTAGAATTGGATACTGCTCAATTACAGCAGTTTAACCAAATAATCCAGGTTCATTTCGGAAGCAAGGCAGAGGTATTGACCACCATAGACGAAAATTTACTTGGAGGGTTTATCCTGAAAGTAGAAGATCAGCAGTTGGACGCATCTGTCTCCACCCAACTGAAAAAGATGAGAAGGGAATTGGTAAGTTTTATTAAAAATTAAATAGAAGATTATGGCTGGATTAAAACCTGCTGAAGTATCTGAAATTTTAAAACAACAATTGGATGGCTTCAAAACAGTAGCCGAACTTGAAGAAGTCGGCACAGTTTTGCAGGTAGGCGATGGGATTGCCAGGGTTTACGGACTATCCAATGTTCAATCGAATGAAATGGTTGAGTTCGATAGCGGTGTCATGGGTATAGTTCTAAACCTTGAAGAGGATAACGTAGGCTGCGTGCTTTTAGGACCTACCGAAAGAATTAAAGAGGGTGACAGCGTAAAACGGTCAAATAAGATTGCCTCTATCCAGGTTGGGGAGGGTCTTTTAGGTCGTGTGATCAATACTTTGGGTGAACCACTGGATGGCAAAGGGCCGATTACTGGGCAGTTGTATGAGATGCCTCTCGAGAGGAAGGCTCCCAGTGTCATATACCGTCAACCGGTCTCTGAACCTCTTCAAACAGGTATCAAAGCAATTGATTCGATGATCCCCATTGGCAGGGGCCAACGAGAATTGATCATTGGCGACCGCCAGACAGGTAAGACCACCATTGCCATTGATACCATCATCAATCAGAAAGAGTTTTTCAAAAAGGGTGAACCAGTGTACTGCATCTATGTGGCCATCGGTCAAAAGGGATCCACTGTGGCAAACATTGCAAAAACCTTGCAGGAACATGGTGCCATGGATTATACTGTCATCGTGATGTCAACTGCTTCTGATCCTGCGGCTTTGCAGTTTTATGCTCCATTTGCAGGTGCTGCCATCGGAGAATTTTTCAGGGATTGCGGGAAGGCGGCCTTGATTGTTTATGATGATCTTTCCAAACAGGCAGTTTCCTATCGTGAAGTCTCCCTGCTGCTTCGCAGGCCACCAGGTCGTGAAGCGTATCCGGGTGATATTTTCTATTTGCATTCCAGGTTACTGGAGCGTTCAGCTAAGATCAACCATACCCTGGCAGTAGCTCAGCAAATGAATGACGTTCCTGAATCCATCAGGCATCTCATAAAAGGTGGTGGCTCATTGACCGCTCTTCCTATTATCGAGACCCAGGATGGTGACGTTTCGGCATATATTCCGACCAACGTTATCTCCATCACCGATGGTCAGATTTTCCTTGAGTCACACCTTTTCAATGCCGGTATCAGACCCGCCATCAATGTCGGTATCTCTGTATCCCGTGTTGGAGGAAATGCCCAGATCAAATCCATGAAAAAGGTGGCCGGTACACTGAAACTGTCTCAGGCAGAATTCAGGGAGCTTGAAGCCTTTTCGAAATTTGGATCCGATCTGGATGCCGCAACAAAATCGGTGCTTGAGAAGGGGTCCAGAAATGTGGAAATCCTTAAACAGGGGAGTGCCTCTCCAATGCCGGTTGAAGAACAGATTGCCATACTCTACTGTGGAACCAAGGGTCTGCTGATGGATGTTCCAAAAGAAAGAATAAGGGATTTCGAAAAGGATTATTTGCAACTTCTTGCAACTCAGTATGCAGCAGTTTTGCATCAATTGAGCCTTGGTGAACTCAATGATGAGATTACCCAGACTCTTGAACTGGCTGCTAAAAAGACAGTTCAAAATTTCGTGTATTAATATGGGCATTTTGAAGCAAAATATTGGCAGATGGCAAATTTAAAAGAGATGCGACTGCGGATTGTGTCCGTGAAGTCGACACAACAGGTAACCAGAGCCATGAAAATGGTCTCTGCTGCCAAGCTGCGTAAAGCCCAGGATGCCATTATTCAGATTCGGCCATACGCTGAAAAATTGCATGACATTCTGGTCAATCTGGTAGAACAGAATGACTCCACAGATTTCGACAACAAATATGCAGGGCACAAGGAGGTCAAAAAAGTTCTAATTATTGCAATAACTTCAAACAGGGGACTTTGCGGCGGATTTAATGCGAATGTTGTCAAGAAAGTTGAAGAATTGCTTGCAACAACCTATGCTAATTTTTACGAAAAAGGGATGGTCGATGTGCTTGCCATTGGGAAAAAAGGGGTGGATGGATTGAAAGCAAAAAACATTTCTGTGTCCGGAACGTTGCCCCAATTGTATGACGGACTTCAGTACAGCACTGCAGAAGTGGCTGCGCAGGATCTGATGAATTCCTTTTCTAATGGTGAGTATGATCATATTGATTTGGTATACAATCAATTTAAAAATGCTGCCATCCAGAAATTGATGGTCGAACAATTTTTGCCAGTTGAGATTAAGGAGGTGCCAACCCATATTGCGGATACGCATCAATATTTTAGTAATTATATCTTTGAACCAAACGTTCAGGAAATTATGGAAACGGTCATTCCGAAGTCTCTTAAGATCCAGTTTTACAAGGCAATATTGGATTCGGTGGCTTCGGAACATGGCGCCAGAATGACAGCCATGCACAAAGCCACAGACAATGCATCCGAATTGGTTCGCGAATTAAATCTCCAGTACAACAAGGCAAGGCAATCGGCCATTACAGGTGAAATTTTAGAAATTGTTAGTGGGGCCAATGCTTTGCAGAGCTCATAAACCATGGAAGATAATAACCATCTGATTCAAAATTTAGAAAATATTTCAAATAGTAAATAATATGTCTCAATCCACAGGAAAAATCATACAGGTCATCGGACCGGTTGTTGATGTGAGTTTCGAAGAGGATAATGCCAAATTGCCAAAGATCTATGATGCTCTGGAAGTAACCAGGAACAACGGACAGGTGCTGATCCTCGAATGTGAACAACACATTGGTGAACATACCGTTCGGACAGTTGCCATGGACTCCACCGACGGACTCTCAAGGGGTATGAAGGTTGTCGCAACCGGGAAAGCCATTTCTATGCCGGTCGGAGATCAAATCAAAGGAAGACTTCTCAATGTAATAGGAGAGGGGATTGACGGTATCGGGTTTATACCCAAGGATCAAACCTATGAAATTCATAATCAACCACCTAAATACAAAGATTTATCCACAGAGCAGGAGATTCTTTATACCGGAATCAAGGTAATCGATTTGCTCGAACCTTATTCAAAAGGAGGAAAGATCGGACTTTTTGGGGGGGCAGGTGTTGGTAAGACGGTTTTAATCATGGAACTTATCAACAATGTGGCCAAAAAATATGACGGACAGTCAGTATTCGCAGGGGTTGGAGAAAGAACGCGTGAAGGAAACGATCTTTTGCGTGAGATGATTGAATCAGATGTTATCAAGTACGGTGATGCCTTTAAGGAAGATATGGAAAAAGGTGGCTGGGACTTGTCGCTGGTTGATAAGAAGGAGCTGGCAAAATCGAAGGCTACATTGGTATTTGGACAAATGAACGAACCACCGGGTGCGCGTGCCAGGGTTGCCTTATCCGGATTGAGTGTGGCCGAATATTTCAGGGATGGTGATAAAAAAGGCAAAGGAAACGATATTCTCTTCTTTGTTGATAATATTTTCCGTTTTACACAAGCAGGCTCAGAGGTTTCCGCACTTTTGGGACGGATGCCATCAGCCGTTGGTTACCAACCCACACTCGCTACAGAGATGGGCTTGATGCAGGAGAGGATTACTTCAACTAAATATGGATCAATTACTTCTGTGCAAGCAGTATACGTGCCTGCAGATGACTTGACCGACCCGGCACCTGCAACAACCTTTTCTCACCTTGATGCTACCACTGTTTTGAACAGAAAAGTATCCGAGATGGGAATTTATCCGGCAGTTGATCCTTTGGCTTCAACCTCAAGGATACTTACACCGGTTGTTATCGGAGACTTGCATTATAATACTGCGTTGAGAGTCAAGGAATTACTTCAGCGTTACAAAGAATTGCAGGATATCATCGCTATTTTGGGAATGGATGAACTATCCGAATCTGATAAACTGATCGTTCACAGAGCGAGAAGGGTACAGCGATTCTTGTCTCAGCCGTTCCATGTCGCAGAAGCTTTTACAGGAATGAAAGGTGTTTGGGTCTCTATTGAAGATACCATCAAAGGGTTTAACACCATCATGGATGGCGCGGTAGACCAATACCCTGAAACAGCCTTCAACATGGTGGGAACCATTGAAGATGCCATTGAAAAAGGGGAGAGGCTCCTGGCTCAATCCAAATAAATTCTTTGTTCTATTTCATAATATCTGATTATGCATTTGGAAATCATTACGCCGGAAAAAAGACTATTTTCAGGTGAGACAGAGTTGGTTAAGCTTCCCGGGACCGGAGGTTCTTTTGAAGTATTGATGAACCATGCGCCTGCTATCTCCACGCTTGCTGAAGGGAAAATCAAAGTAAAGGAGACGAATGGAAACGTCACTTATTTTGAAATTACTGGAGGTGTGGTGGAAATCAAAAGCAATAATATTATTGTTCTGGTTGATTCTTCAGGATTGGCCTGAATAAAATAATTTATAGTAAGCCGGCTCTGAATCAGTAATTTAAGATCTAAAAAGGTTCTGAAAATTAATTAATATTCTTAGAAATGGGAAAAGTATTGATTATTGGCGCAGGAGGGGTTGGTACAGTTGTTGCCTACAAAATGGCCAGGTTACCTGAAGTTTTTTCTGAGATTTTGCTGGCAAGCAGGACCAAAGAAAAATGTGATGCCATTGCTGCCAGAATAGGTAGTAGTAACCTGAAAACTGCCCGGGTAAATGCCGACAATGTGCCGGAACTCGTTCAGTTGATCAGGTCATTTCAGCCAGATTTAGTGGTTAATGTTGCACTACCTTACCAGGATCTGACCATCATGGACGCTTGTCTGGAGACAGGGGTTTCCTACCTGGATACGGCCAATTATGAACCACTGGATGAGGCTAAATTTGAATACAAATGGCAGTGGGCCTACAGGGAAAAATTTAAAGAGGCTGGATTAACAGCCATCCTTGGTTGCGGTTTCGACCCCGGAGTCTCAGGCATTTATACCGCCTATGCGGCAAAACATCACTTCGATGAAATTCAATATCTTGATATTGTTGACTGTAACGCGGGTAATCACGGAAAAGCATTCGCAACCAATTTCAATCCTGAGATTAATATCAGGGAAGTAACCCAAAAGGGTAAGTATTGGGAGAATGGTAAATGGGTAATGACTGAACCACATGAAATACATCAACCACTTACCTATCCTCATATTGGAGAGAAAGAGTCCTATTTAATTTTTCACGAAGAGCTCGAATCATTGGTAATAAACTTTCCAACCATTCGCAGGGCACGTTTTTGGATGACATTTGGCCAGGAATATTTGACCCATTTGAGGGTTATTCAAAATATTGGAATGGCTGGTATCCAGCCTATTAATTACGAGGGGAAAGAGATTGTTCCCATTCAGTTTCTGAAAGCTGTGTTACCCAAACCTGAAGAATTGGGTGTCAATTATACAGGCGAAACCTCTATCGGGTGCAGGATCAAAGGGATCAAGGACGGGAAAGAGAAAACCTATTACGTATACAACAACTGCTCTCACGAGGCAGCATACGCTGAAACCGGAACACAGGCAATCAGTTATACGACCGGTGTTCCAGCCATGATTGGCGCCATGATGTTCCTGGAAGGAAAATGGGAAAAACCTGGTGTCTACAATGTAGAAGAGTTCGATCCGGATCCTTTTATGAGGGAATTGAATATTCATGGACTACCCTGGTATGAGTTAAATGACGTCGATTTGGAGTTTGATTAATATCTGAATATATATGATAAGCCCGGAATTTGATCCCGGGCTTTTTTTTCATAATTACTTATATCAAATATTCAATTTGGTAGATCAAAATGATGATTTGATAATTGTAAATGCATATTTGAATTATATCTGTGCGATTTATTTAATTTATAATCAACATATTATTTTTTTATATTTTGTTAATTTTCTGTATGTTATGTTTGTTATTATTTAGAATGAATAAGTTAATTTGTATTACAATATGTAAATTCAATTTGGAAATTTAAATTCATTTGATATCTTTGAAGTGTTGTTTGATAAGCGAGATTAATAATTTAATCATTGAAACCTAAATTTGTGCCATGACAACGATTCAATTTCAAAATTCATTGACGGGTCTGGAGAACAAAATGTTCTATTTCGCTTTAAGCTTAACAAGCAACTCGGACAAAGCGCACGACCTCGTACAGGAGACCTTTTTAAGAGCGCTTACCTACCAGAGCAAGTTTTCATCTGATACCAATCTGATGGCTTGGGTGTATACCATCATGAAAAACACCTTTATCAATGAATACAGACGAAATATTAAGGCCAAAACTACACTGGAGTGTCAATCAAACAGGTTGCATATCTCTTTCTCAAAAGATGACTTCTATCCTTCTGTAGACTCAATTCACGCAGAAAAGGAAATTTACAAGAAGATTGCCCTTTTGGAAGAGGAGTTCAGGGAGCCATTCCAATTATTCCTGAATGGCTACAAATACAAGGAAATAGCCGAAAAACTGGATCTCCCCCTGGGAACAGTGAAAAGCAGAATTTTCTTCACAAGAAAGAAATTAAGCCGATGTTTAAGTGAATATGTGAACTAGAGTTTTAGTAAAGCGATTTGAATGACAGCTTTCTGAGAATTTCAGGAAGCTGTCTCTTTTTTACATCTTCGTTGGGCATGAAGTTTGGGCAAAAAAAAACGGTCACCTTAAGCAGATGACCGTTTCGGAAGGTGATTATCCTTTTATAATACGTAATAATATCGCCACGACGGCAATGATAAGAAGTATGTGAATGATTGAGCCTGCGCTGTATGCAAAAAAACCGATTGCCCAAAAAATGATTAGAAGTACTGCAATTATGTATAGTATTGATCCCATGATATTTTTTATTTAGTGAAACGCAAGGCCAATGGTCGATACACCTGTAGAAAGATCAAGGAATAAACCAACCTTTTGACTAAGGTGGTATTCCGCTCCGATATGCAAATCAAGAAACAGGGGATTTACCGCATGGTAGTTGTTATCTTGATAATAACCACTGTCCCATCTTGTGTTAACGATGGCAAAACCCAATGAACCTGCCAGATAAAAATCCCAGTCCTGGCCTGCCCCCAGAATTTGATCAAAATAGTAGGTTGCTTTACCACCTATTGGGATAACGGTCTCCCGGTAATAATTATAGTGATAGGTATAAAAAGTGGCAAAAGGCGCCAGGGTAAAATTGTTGGCCACGCCAAATTCGTAATTGATGCTCAGGACAGGCACAGTATGACCTATGTATCCGTAATATCCGGAATACCCTCCGATTCCTAAACCCAGGTTCAACGTATTTCCATATCTTTCGGAATACCTGGAATCGGAATACTTGGAATTTTGTGCCGATAAATTACTCCCTGCAAACAGCAGTAGGAGTAGCATTGAAATAAAAGTAGTTTTCATGTCTAAAAATTAAATTAATGTTTGTGTTTAGTCATTGCGTCGCTCATTACCGCGACCTTTGTTTTTATTTCCATTGTTGTTGCGATTGTCCTTTTTGTAGTATCGGCCCCTGTTTACCTGGTTGTTTTCGCGGTAATACCTGGAACTTTCGTTTTCTCTTTGCGGACGCTGTCCAATCGTTTGCTGGTATTCCCTGTTGCGGCCTTTTGAATATCTGGTTCTGTATTCATTAAAATTGACGTAAGGAGTACTACCGCGATAGTTGTTCATGGCTACTTTGTAACCTCCATATAAATTATAATTTCTATAACGGTAGGGCAGATAGGATCTGTGTACCCAGTTTCTTCCTTCATAATATATGAACATTGATGATTGAACATCATAATAGGCTTCCACATCCGGAAGATAGTAGTAGCGTGCATCATAATGTTCAACAGGAGCCCACTGCGGAGGGGAACCAAGGTTAAAACGTACTGAAATTTGGGCCTGGGCCGAACCTGCAAAAAGCAGAACCATGAAAATAGATAGGAAGATGAGATGATGAAATGGTTTTTTCATTGTCGTTTTATTAAGTGAAAATATTGGATCAAAGTTGATTCTCTTTTGGAGGGAAAGTGTTACACAACTCTTGATTATAATTACATGATTCACACTTTTAAAGCTTATTGAAAGGTCACAATGCCTGGTTTCCCGATTTCGAAATCTTTGAATCCCAAATCGTTTGTCCTAAATGAGTTTGTCTTTAAAGCGTTGTGGTCCTTCCCGGGAATTGACGGATAGAAGGCAATGGAAATCTGGAATGCATTCAAAACCAGGTTCTCATTCTTTATTAACAGGCCCAGGCCAATCTGGGAGTAAAGTTTATTGATTCCGATACCTGAGGAGGAATCTCCAAGCATGTCAAGTACAGTTATATTGAGAAATGGGCCAAAACGGAATCCAATAAAATTCCAGGGAGCGTAAGCCTGAGTTTGCAAAGTGAGCAAGAGACGTCCGGTCCCTGATAAGCCCGACACATTAAACCCATCCAACCCATGGCCATCATTCATGGTAAGTGTATCATAGGAAGAGAGGTTCATGCCAATCGCAACTTGAGGTTTTACAAATTGCCTGAATTTCCATTTTCCAATTTCCGTTAATCCGGTGAAATAGATTACCCCAGCCGATAAAATCCCCTGTCGTAGATGAGATGCCTCAAAAAAGGTTCCGTATTCGATATTGGAGGAAAGATAGCCCCAAGATTTATAGTTTCCGAATGAAACACGTGCACCCAGGTAGGGTCTACTTTTGCTGTTGTTTGTCTGGAAACCGCCTGTCAGGCTTAAGGCCTTACCAATGGGAACATCTTCCGTAATACCAAATTTGAAAATATACTTGTCCTGAACATATTTTCGGGTTGAGATACCAAAGCTGGCCAGGTACAAATTTTCATTGAAATATTGGTTTTGAGGATCCAGCAATTCTGTTGGTTTCTCTAGATATCGTAAGCGCAAAAAACGTACTGCAGAAATAAAATTGGTAGTTCGCACATATTCCGAATTACCTTTGTAAAGTTGTATGGCGTACCCGGCCCAATAATCCTGTATGTTGAATTTAATTTGCTGGGGAAGGTAAATCAGACTGCTAGTTCTAATAGAATCGAGACGGTATTGCTGGGTAATACTTACACCGGCAGCCCACTTTGCAAAGGGTGAAAAGAATGGACGATCAATGGCAATTTGTCTGTTGAAATTTTCGTGTTCCAGCATGTCATAGTGTAGCCTTGCACCAATGTAACTGTTTTTAAAATTGGGGATTGCATAAGTTGTGGTAAAGGAATTAACCCCTTTCGTGTAATCCCTGCCATATTCATTTTGAAATGTATGGCCAAACCCCAAAAAATTTTGGTCTGTCAAACCAAATGTCATGCTTGAAGCAGACGCAGATCCATTTGGAATAATGCTCCAGTTATCTAAAACACGAATAAAAATATCAACTGAGTCTGAGATTTTGGAAACGGATTTAATGTAAAAAGATACATCGCGTATGTATTCCCTGCTTCGGACCAATCGTTCGGATTCCTTGACAAGCAAGGAGTCGAACAGTTGATTTTTTCTGATTAACAGCAGATTACGGATGGTGATGGTCAGGGATTTTATGTGCAGGTTGTTGCCTGTTTTGACCAGGAAATTTCCCGGAGCTACAATCGTGTCGGCTATTGAATAGCCAAACGGATCAAGAGTTACAATGTCAATACGACGAATAACTTTCCCCTCAAACGCACTGTATGGTTTAACAATTAATTTTTTATATATTTTCTTCTTTGCCTGATTAGTTGCAACCGGTTTAAAAAACAACGGGTACATCAACTTCGTAAACTTCCGTTGTTTTGAATAGGTTTCTATTTTCTTATATAGACGGGTTGAATCTTTTTTGACAATTGGTTGCTGAGGAAAAGCAAAATCACTGGTTGAGGTTATAACAATGACAATGATGGGAATATATTTGAACCACATTTGTATTTGCCATTTATGCCGGTTTTATTTCTTTTCCTCCGTATTTTTTTTCTCCTCTGCCTTAGCTTCAGCTGCTTTTTCTTTCTTTTTGAAATAGCCCCTGAAAAGGAAATTATGCTTGGCCGCATTCATGTTTTCATCCAAACCCTTGCTGCTTTTCTTAAGATTGACAATGGTCTGATTCAAATTTTCCGCTATGGTCGTATCCTGGATCAGCCGGCCAAGTGTTCCCTCTCCACCGTTAATTTTGGTCATAATATCAGCCAGTTGATACGAAATAACCTCGGCATTGCCCGCGGTCACCTGTAAACTTGATATGATCGCATCCGTTTCGACTGGTTCTTTTGACGAAAGCTGTTGACCTTCAGTTGCCAGGGGGGCATTTGTACTTCCCTGGGTAATGATCAGTAGCCTGTCACCGATAAGTCCTTCCGATCCAATTGCTACTTCACTGTCACTCTTGATAAACTGTTTCACCTCTCTTTTAATCGTCATAGTTACCTTAACGGTTGAATCATTTATAATGGTGATATTATCCACTGTGCCAATGTTAATCCCGGAAAAACGAATATTATTCCCCACCTGTAATCCACTAACATTGTGAAAAGTTGAATTAAGCGTATATACCGGATTAAATAAATTTTTTTGTTTTCCGATGATAAATATGGCGAATACAAAGAGCACCAGTCCCCCTGCAACAAAAAGCCCTAACCTTACTTTAAATCTTTCTGTATGCGTTTCCATTATTTTGGATATTAATTTTGAATCTTATTAGACATTTATTTAAAGAATGATTTGATTAACACATCATCTGATTTTTCAAATTCTGCTAATTTCCCTTCTTTGTAAACTTCACCATCCTGCAACATAATAACACGGTTGGCCGTCATGCGGGCACATTCAATATCATGGGTAATGATGATGGAGGAGGTTTTATATTTTTTCTGAATACGGTCGATGAGCAGACTTATTTCGTCAGACGTAACAGGATCCAGTCCTGTGGTAGGTTCATCATAAAGCATAATCAGAGGGTCGACCACAATGGTTCGTGCCAGACTGATCCGCTTGCGCATTCCTCCGGACAGTTGTGACGGCATTTTATCAATGGCATCAGCTAATCCAACATTCTCCAATACTTCTTTTACTTTTTCGTCTATTTCCCTTTGGGTGAGGTCTCTTTTTACCCTCCGCAAAGGAAATTCCAGATTTTGTTTTACGGTCATGGAATCATACAGCGCACCACTCTGAAAAAGAAAACCAATTTTCGTTCTCAATTCGCCTAATTCTTTGCTTTTTAAAGTTCCTACATTTTGTCCAAGCACATCAATTGTTCCACCTCCGGGATTTAATAATCCGACAATGCATTTGATCAGCACCGATTTTCCTGAACCTGATTTTCCAAGGACAACGAGATTTTCGCCATTAAATAGTTGTAAAGAGACATTTTTTAAAACCTCCTGATCGCCAAAACTTTTCATCAGGTTATTTATTCCAATGACCTGTTGTTTACTATTTGTTTTAACCGGGGCAAGCGTTGTAGTTTGAGTATCCCTCATAATTTTCAAATTATTAAAGCATATCGGTAATTTGTACTGCAATTACATCCACTACCAGTACCAGAAGTGATCCTAACACAACGGCTGAGTTGGCAGCTTTGCCTACACTTTCTGTACCGCGTCCTGCATTGTATCCTTTGTAACAACCTACCAGTCCAATGACTGCGCCGAAAAAAATTGATTTTACAAAGGCCGGCAAAAAATCAATAAATTCAATGTGGCTAAATGCCTGAGAAAAAAACAGGACAAATGTGACATCCCCCTTGATATTTGCACCGGCCCAGCTTCCAAGAATACCCAGGGCATCGGCATACAAAATTAGCAGGGGGATCATCAGCGTGGCCGCGAGTACCCTTGTAACCACTAAAAATCGCATTGGATTGGTGGCTGATACTTCCATTGCCTCAATTTGTTCTGTTACTTTCATGGAGCCCAATTCGGCGCCCATGCCTGAACCAATCTTTCCGGCACAGATCAAAGCTGTTATCACTGGTCCCATTTCGCGGATAAGTGAGACAGCCACCATTCCCGGAAGCATCGCATCTGCTCCGAATTTGGCAAGCGAAGGGCGCGCTTGAATGGTAAGTACCAGGCCCATGATAATTCCAGTAATGGAGATGAGGGGTAATGTTTTATTTCCTATTTGATAGCACTGGCGCAAAAATTCCTTGAATTCGAAATTGCGGGAAAATGTCTCTTTGATCGTGCTGTTAATGAACAACAAAACGTCAGCGAAATCAGTTAGAAAATTGCTTACTTCTGTTTTTTTTGAAATAGTAGTATTGCTGATCTTGATACTGAGTTCCTTTGCTTTTCGAAGGTTAGGAATCAATTTTGTGACTTTGCTAATTTTTTTCATGGTGCCGCGTTTGATCCATTGGAGTATAAAACCAATCTAAAAAGGCATCATTCCTGGAATACCAATAAACGATGCCTTTTCAAATTAATCAGACAATTAAAACGCTCCGATGATTTTGTGCAATTCCTCTTTTGTTTTGCCAAGCGTAATTTGAAGCTTTCCAATCATCTCTTCTTTTTTCCCTTCCTCAAACATCAAATCATTGTCCGTAAGAACGGCAAATTTCTGTTTGAGTTTGCCTTTTTGTTCATTCCAGTTTCCTTTTGCCTCTATCTTATTCATGGTATACAGTTATTATCGTGAAAATTTTCACATTGTAAAGGTGAGGCTCAAAACACTGTTTTCGCTTACATAATTCCTGATAAGAATTACATCATTCACACATTAAAGAGGCTGCCTGAATCTAATCAGACAGCCTCTTCCGGGGTCCTCAGGTAATAAGCTTTTAGTTATTTGCTATTGGCTTTTCGCTGAAGGGCTTTTTCTTATTCTAATCAAACAATGTTTGAAGAATTAATTGGCAGGAACTATATCAATGACAACTGTTCTATTGTAAAAGCGTTCCTCGGGGTATTTGTTATCAAACGGGGCCATGTTAAGATCCTCTCCAAATCCGTAAACCTCAAATTTAACATCGGTTCTGCCGGCTTTTGCCAATCCCTTTTCAAGAATAGTCCTGACATCATTGGCTCTCTCCACTGACAATTTCTGGTTGTAATCTTTTTCTCCGATAATGTCAGTATGACCGTGAATAATCACTTTAGCATTATTTGGGATCTTTGGAATCACTACTTCAGTAAGATATTTGTCATAGATGGCAATGGCTTTTGAATTGTTGAATTCATAGATGACGCTGAATCTCATCATCTCCTCGGTTTTAGGAGGAGCCCAAAGTACCATGTGGGCACTGGCCTCTTTTTTGACAACTTTTCCGCTCTTGGTTTGGCCTATCATGGTGACTTTGTAATCGCCTTCTGATCTGGTTCCCAGGATAGCTTTGCCAGGGAGACTAGCTTTGTCTTTGGTATATGGCCCAAAATATTGCATTTGTCCTTGTTCATCAACTACTACCAATGACCATGATGTGAACGCTTTATCTGCCCCTTCTACATTGAAAGTCACATAGCTGTCAAGAGGTGCTTCCTGTAAAGAGACGATCTCAACAGGTTTCATTGGTACATCCGGACCGCTTTGGAACTCCATCATTAAAGCTGGTGATTCACTCATAATTGAAACCCTGTTGTCCACTTCGCGAAGCAACACGAGTTCTTTTCTTCCCCAAGGTTGTTCAGATGGTATTTTCGGTTTGATCCTGCCTTCGACAGAGATTCTTGATCCGTCAATTTCAAAAACATCCACCAGGTAAACTTTCACTGACTCAGCCATTTGTTTTCCGACTTTTGGTCCTTCCATGGATGATCCGGTCAGCATGACAACGGTAGATGGATTTTTAGACATACGATCACCAAGGATGTTTAACACATTATAGTATACCGTCATTTGTCGTTGTGCACGACCCGACAATTCCTTGGGTGTAAAGACTTCCAGTTGTTCTTCTTTAAAATCTTTGACCTGATCTTTTCTCAACAGAACATAGCGATCAGGAATCTGTGTTGATTTCCCGTTGAAAAATACATAGTTGCGAAGCGGGAAAGTTTCCCTTACCCTGCGCTCAACAACAATATTTTTTGGAGCGTTCAATGTGAATTGTACCTCAGGTTCAACTACAACAATAGGAGGTACCAAAACTTCCAAAGGCTCTTCAATGACGTGTCCGCGTCCGAGTTTAAGCGCGATACCAGCTCTTAAAGTTGTCAGATTCCATGACTCAACAGTTCGTGGATCCTGTCCAAAATAGGGCTGGAAGGAGACAAACGGAGAGAGGACAAATTGTGTGCGTTTGTTTTGAGAAGAGACGGGGATATCAAATCCGGCCCCGATTTGCAAGGAGACCAGACTGTTTCTTACATCGCTAAAATCTCCCTTTACTTCAGGATCGGCAACTTGCTGAGGATACGCAGGATTTGTTCCCTGCTGATAAGTGAACGATTTTGAAGTATTGAATGCAAAACGAGGGCCCGCATACAGGTAAAAATCCGATTTGAATGGCGCAAAGCGCAGGCTTGGTTCTATTGTAAAATAGGCAAGACCAGTCTTAAGGTCTTCAGGGCAGTTACATGGTGACATGACCTGGTCGAATTTGCCTTTACGGCTATCATAACCGAATTGCAGCATCACGCCCAATCTTGTATTTGGACGATGGTATTCAATAAGTGGCGCGACGAAGAGTCCAACGCCATTGCCATTGTAGAAAGCGGATGGAACCGTCAGGGCTGAATTCAACATCTGCGTTGTACCGCGGTAGAAGTTTACATTTGCTCCGCCTGCCACTCCAAAATACCAGGATGGTTTGGTATATTTAGTATCCTGTGCCTGTAGTGGTGCTTGCATGCATGTCAAAACTACAGCACCAATAATAAGACTTCTGATGATCATTCTATGAGAGAATGAGGACCGATGACGTCTCTTAATAAAACTTGTTATGTATTTCATCTTGTTCTGAATTTGATTATTTGTAAATTTTGTAAAGCTTTGGTTTATCCCCCCGGAGGGAGATAAACCTGCTTTTCCTTGTTTATGGTTGAACGACCGTACTTGCATTTAAAGTAACTGCAGTCTGTGCTAATAACCTACCGGTAACTTTTGCACCCGTGTTGAGTGAAATCAGCGTTTTACTAAGAATGATACCGCTGAAATCTACACCAGGTCCAAGTAAACCTTGTCCAGCCACAACCCAGAAGATGTTTTTGGCTTGTGCCCCACCGATCAAAGTGACAATTGCGCTGCTGTTTACGGTGAGATCTTGTGCGATCTGGAAGACCCAGGTATCATTTGCTCCACCGCTAAGTGTTACACCGGCATTGGAAATTAAGACTCCGGTACCCCACTTATATAATCCCGGGGGCAATGTCCGACCACTGATGTCTCCGGCATATATTTCATTAATAACTCCGGAAGTTAAACCATTTGCTGTTGTGTATGCAGTCATCATATCATTAACAGCTGTTGTCATTTTGGCCGGAGTTGGAGGCGCATAATCTGATGCGTAAACTTTTCCAACAACTATAGGTGTATGTGACCACTGACCACTGGCATCCATAATCAATCCAAACCCGGTTATTCCGGTTGCAGCTACCGGACTCACTCCAATATCACCTGTAATTAATGTAACTCCGGTAGTTGAAATACCTGACATAGCCAAAGCTGTAAAATCACCGGATGTTCCGAGGTTTACGATTCCAGGACCAAGGGGAGGATTAATTGTAAAGTTCGCAGTTATCGCCTTATCAGAATTCATGATTATTGTCAGAGGATTTACAGATCCTGAAGCATCTCCGCTCCATGAAGTAAAGGTATATCCTGAATTTGGTACTGCAGTAAGTTGAACCGAAGTTCCACCGGGGTAGGTTAACTGATCCGGATTTTTAACAACTGATCCGTTTACTGCCGTAACTACCAAGGTGAAGTCTTTCGCATAATTTGCCACCAGTGTCCTGTTCCCTGTAAGAGTGAACAGATAATTCGCATTGGTTGATACTACAATTAATCCTTCGGTCCAGTTTGTGAAAGTATATCCCGTATTTGCATTTGCGGATACAGTAACAGAAGCACCTGAAATAAATGAACCTCCACCAGTTGTAGATCCTCCAATTAACGGATTTGAAGAAACCGTTACATTGAAGCCTCCTATTAAGGTATAATTTGCAACTAATATTCTATTCCCAGTTATCGTAAATGTATAATTCGCACTTGTGGATACAATATTTGCACCTTCAGTCCAGTTCGTGAATGTATATCCTGTATTTGCATTTGCGGATACAGTAACAGAAGCACCTGAAATAAATGATCCTCCACCGGTTGTAGATCCTCCAGCCAATGGATTTGAAGATACTGTCACGTTGAAGCTAACAACTGCCGTATAGTTTGCTGCCAATGTTCTGTTTCCGGAAATAGTAAACGAATAGTTTGCACTTGTGGATACTACCGAGGTCCCTTCTGTCCAGTTTGTGAAGGTAAATCCAGCATTTGCCACTGCGGCTACAGTAACCGAAGCGCCTGAATTAAATGTTCCGCCTCCTGTTGTTGTTCCGCCTAAAAGAGGATTGGATGATACAGATACAACATATCTGGGGGTAAAGTTTGCTACCAGCGTTCTGTTGCCAGCCATAGTAAACTGATAACTTGCACTAGTGGATGCAACAGTTGCGCCATCTGTCCAGTTAAAGAAAGTAAAACCGGCATTGGCTGTTGCTACTACGGTAACTGTAGAACCCTGAGCAAACAATCCTGCTCCAGAGGTTGTTCCGCCGAG
>CAYHQN010000024.1:0-40221 GCA_964358545.1 uncultured Tangfeifania sp.
GATTTTTCAAATATCCGCCATCTCAGACTGCGCGAGGTAAGGAGTCCTGAATTTACAGAAAATTAATTTATTTCACAAATCCCATAACTAATAACTCATAACTCATAACTTTGCGGAAAGCTTTCTAACCTGATACAATTTCGAATGTCGAACAACGAAAAAGCATCAATACTGATCATCTACACCGGCGGGACCATCGGGATGCGGGAAGACCCTGTTACCAAGACACTTGCCCCAATGAAATTCGGAATGTTGCTCGACGAGATTCCGGAGCTGAATAAATTGGGTTATTCAATCTCCTCCATCACATTTAACCCACCTATCGACTCCTCCAACATGACCCCTGCTATTTGGGCTCAGCTGGCCAAAACCATTCAGAAAAATTATACCAAATACGATGGTTTTGTTATTCTGCATGGTACTGATACCATGTCGTATACTGCTTCTGCGCTCAGTTACATGTTTGAAAATCTGGACAAGGCAGTTGTCATGACCGGCTCTCAATTGCCAATCGGCATTTTACGGACGGATGGGAAAGAGAATATTATTACAGCCGTTCAAATTGCCGCCGCGAAAAGGGATGGGAGATCTATCGTCCCGGAAGTTTGCATCTATTTTGATTCCCAGCTTTTTCGTGGTAACCGGACTACCAAAAAAGATTCGGCCCAATTCAGCGCTTTTGCCTCGCACAACTACCCGGCCCTGGCAAAAGCAGGCGTTGATATTGTGTATAATTATGAGCGGATCAATTACCCAAAAAACAAGGGTGTATTAAAAATCAATACGGCTATCGATGATCGGGTGATCATCCTAAAGATATTCCCGGGCCTGAACCGCCACTATTTTGAATCAATTCTTCAGTTGCAAGATCTGAGAGGTGTTGTACTGGAATCTTATGGATCAGGGAATATGCCAACTTCGCCCTGGTTGGTTGCAGCCATAAAAAAAGCATCAAAAAGGGGACTGATCCTGATGAATGTCTCCCAGTGTCCTGGCGGAAAAGTACTGATGGGTCACTACGAAACAAGTATTGAACTCCAAAAAGCGGGAGTCATCAGTGGCAAAGACAGTACTGTCGAAGCTGCTGTTACGAAACTGATGTTTATGCTTGGACAAAATCTCTCACACGAGGAGACCAAGTACTACCTCAGCAACAATTTGAAAGGCGAAATCGAGATGTAAAATTCGCGATCGAATTTATCTGAATTGGTGTGCTATTCAATTTTAACCAGCCTCAGATACAATTCATCAAGCTGCGCCTGTTCAATTGGCGACGGTGAGTCGTTCATCACATCCCTGCCTGAGTTATTTTTGGGGAAGGCAATCACATCCCTGATAGAATCGAGGCCGGCGAACATGGAGACCAACCGGTCGAAGCCGAAAGCGATTCCGGCATGTGGCGGAGCGCCAAATTTAAAGGCGTTCATCAGGAAGCCAAACTGATCTTCAGCGGCTTCCTTGGTAAAGCCCAATATTTTAAACATTTTGGCTTGCAGCGCACTGTCAAAAATACGAACGGATCCTCCACCAATCTCTACCCCATTGATTACCAAATCATAAGCATTGGCCCTTACCTTACCAGGATCGCTGTCCAGCAAAGCTATGTCTTCCGGTTTGGGAGAGGTGAAAGGGTGGTGCATGGCAAAGAAGCGCTGCGTCTCTTCGTTCCATTCGAGCAATGGGAAATCAACGACCCAGAGTGGTTTGAAGATTTCTTTGTCCATCAATCCGCATTGACGCCCCATTTCAAGACGCAATGCTGATATTACCGGAAGTGTTTTTTCTTTGGTCCCATAGGTAATGAGCAACAAATCTCCCGGCTTTGCTTCCAGACGAACCGCCCATTTCTGTAACTCTTCGGTTGAATAAAATTTATCTACCGAAGATTTTACGGTTCCATCACTGTTGACCTTGGCATAGATTAATCCGCTGCCGCCAATCTGGGATTTCTTAATATATTCGGTAAGCGCATCCAGTTGTTTGCGGGTATATTCACCGCAACCTGTTGCACAGATTCCTCCAATGTATTCGGCCTTATCAAAGAGTTTGAACTCTTTTCCTTTCACCAAATCGGTCATTTCGTGAATCATCATCCCAAAACGAAGATCAGGCTTATCATTGCCGTATTTTTCGAAGGCATCAGCAAATGTCATTCTCGGAAAATCTACGATATCTATCCCTTTCAGCTCTTTGAATATATGCTTGGTCAATCCTTCGAACATATTCAGCACATCTTCCTGGTGCACATAGGACATTTCACAGTCAATTTGAGTAAATTCTGGCTGACGGTCTGCCCTTAAATCTTCATCCCTGAAACATTTGACAATTTGGTAGTACCTGTCGAACCCGGCAACCATCAGCAATTGCTTAAAGAGCTGGGGAGATTGCGGCAAAGCATAAAACTGGTTGGGATTCATCCGCGAAGGCACCACAAAGTCTCTGGCCCCTTCAGGAGTTGATTTGATGAGTACCGGAGTTTCTGTTTCGATGAAGCTATTGTTGTCGAGGTAGTTGCGTACCACGTGGGCCATCTTAGCCCTCAATTCGAGATTTCTACGAACGGTTTCCCTGCGCAAATCGAGGTACCGGTATTTCATCCGGAGTTCATCCCCGCCATCGGTATCATCCTGAATGGTAAAAGGGGGAGTGGATGCACTGTTTAGAACGTTCAATTCTGAAATGTGCACTTCTACCTCTCCGGTAGCTATCTTTAAGTTTTTACTGGATCTTTCCCTGACGACTCCCCGTGCCTGAACCACATACTCACGGCCGAGTCCGGAGGCTACATTTTTGACTTCATTCGTAGATTGGTCATCCACAACCAATTGAGTCAATCCATATCTGTCTCGAAGATCAATAAATGTCATTCCGCCTAAATTTCTGACTCTTTGAACCCATCCGGCAAGAAGCACTTCCTGTCCGTTATTTTCCATGCGAATTTCGCCGCAAGTATGATTTCTGTACATTTGTAAGCGATTAATTTTTCAAGTCGCTAAATTACAAAACAAAAAAGATGATTCATCCCTTCGATGACGAATATTTCATGAAAAGGGCACTGGCAGAGGCAGAGCAAGCTTTTCGGGAAGGAGAAATCCCGGTAGGGGCTGTCGTTGTTTGTCAGAACAAAATCATCGCCAGGGCATACAACCAAACCGAAACCCTTTCTGACGTGACAGCCCATGCGGAGATGCTGGCGATTACCTCTGCAACCGGCTGGCTGGGAGGGAAATACCTTACAGGCTGCACTCTTTATGTAACCCTGGAGCCATGCGTGATGTGCGCCGGAGCGCTAGGATGGACACAGATCGACAGAATTGTCTGGGGAGCTTCCGATCCAAAGAGAGGATTCCAAAGATCCGCTCCAGAATCCCTTCATCCAAAAACAGAAACTTCCGGAGGGTTACTTGCCAACGAATGTGAGGTGTTACTCAAAAAATTCTTCGAAGCCCGGAGGAAATGATTTGATGATGTGGTGATTAGTTGATGTGATGATTAGTTGATGTGATGATGGGGTGATGAATTATCAGCTAATCAACTAATCATCACATCAACTAATTTTCCTCTTTCCCTTCTTTTTTTCCTCAAAATAGTGTAACTTGTCTAAACAATCAGATTGGTTCGACAGGTATGTTCCTTTTGCTTCTTTCCGATAGAATTACCTTCCACACCGACCATACACATCAAATTGATGTTGGGAACTACCACCTGATCTGAACTGAATCTCCTCAAAATCTTGCCATTGATTTTGGCTGCCCGAACGATCTGTTTCAGGCAGCAGGAAATCTTATTTCCAAAATTTTACTGCCATGATAAGATTCATTGCAATAAGTTATGTCATTCTTCTGCTTCTGAAGCCTGCGTCAGCAATTGATTTCAATGTGGAAATTATATTGGAAAACTACCGTGAATCAGCGTTGCCATTCATGGAAACTACACTGAACATTAAAGTCCAACCTGAAAACCAGGCCGATTGCAAAGGCAACAAGGCAACATTTTCAGTCGTGGCTGAAGGGGGAACTGGTCCGGTTCATTACCTGTGGAAAAGGAAAAGACCACAAGATGTGGAATTTAGCACCTTCGGGGCAAAAGATTCGACGAAACTAGCGGTGTACAATATTGGTTCGGCCACTGATTCTCCTGATGGAACCTTATACCAGGTAACGGTTTCAGATCAAATCAATATGGTGATGTCCGTTATTGCCACTCTTACAGTGAACCAGATTTCAGGAATTTCACCGGTTGGAGTGGCAACTTATACCCTTAACCAGGGAGAGAACCTGTGGTTAAAAGTTCTCACTTCGGGTAATATACCACTGGCCTATCAATGGATTAAGAAATTTGGATCAAATGACTGGAGAAATATTTCAGACAATGCAACGCTATCAGGAAGTCAGCGTGTGCAGCTGGACTTCACCAAAATTGCAATTGCAGATTCAGGAACCTACAAAATCAGGGTTTCATTTCCTACAATAAATGGTAACCAATGCACAGAAACCTCGACCATCACGAGACGGATTTATGTAAATCCAGTTGTAGATACCATTCCACCCAGATTCATTAATCTTGTTACCCAATATGTAACCCTTTGTCAGAAGGATCTGGAACAGGCTGTATGGAATGACTCCCTTTCCGATATTATACCAGACAGAATTGACTATTGCCGGTTCCCCGGACAGAGTCCTGTGTTTGATCTCTCGTCCGCTCATTTTTCAGACAATATAACGCCAAATGCCAAACTGATTCTCCATTGGGGAATTTTTGCCATAGCAGATCCTCTTACTCCTATGCTGGATGAAGCAGGGACAAGACTGGAAGATATGGTTGGGCCAATCGCCCTGTACAATGAACTCATTGACATCGGATACAATCCAACAGGAGAAGCCGCCTGTCGGATTATTTACTGGCTTGAGGATGAGACTGGAAATCTGACTCCTCAACCACTAAGGCACCAGATCTATGTGATGGTATCCAGACGACCCGAAATTGTTAGTGATTTTTAGGATGCACAGTATTGCCTTAACAAATAAAAAATTTACAACACATTGATATACAATGTAATTTACACTTAAACAATATTTTTATATTATGAAAGAATTAGATCCGTTATCTGGAAAAATCTTGAGAAGATTGAACCTAATCGTTTTAATACTGCTATTCCTATTGATTGGAATAAATCTTATAATGCATGCGCAGACTATTCCCCGGCTTCCCGCATGTACTGATACTCCGCTGCATCCGATAGCGGGAAAAGCCTACTCCTATTCTGTTACTATTCCCGCACCTTATACAACACCCCAGAGCTTCGACTGGTATGTTACGGATAATCCCGGATTTATTGCCGGATCGGTGCAGATAACGACCAGCATCATTCCCAATTCCAAAGAATTTATTGATGCCGGGGCAGGTTACCACGATACCTCAACAGGAACCAATTCCATTTCGATTAAATGGACCGGTAAAGCTGCGTTGAACGCAAAAACAAAACCCTATTTTCTGGTTATACATTACAAAGGCACAAATGGAACTGCTTGTGAGGCAATGAATTTAAGGGC
This sequence comes from uncultured Tangfeifania sp., assembly GCA_964358545.1. Classification (GTDB taxonomy): domain Bacteria; phylum Bacteroidota; class Bacteroidia; order Bacteroidales; family Prolixibacteraceae; genus CAINVV01. The sequence goes on from CAYHQN010000024.1 coordinate 5,553, forward strand.
CTATAAAATAGAACCTTACAGTGCTTTTACCTTGGATTTGACCAATGTAAATGGTTCAACGGACCTTGGTTTGAACGGATCGAATCTGGCAATTGAGCACCGGATGTGCGCCAAAGATATCGCTTCAGTAAGTTTCGACGGAACGAAAATGATCTACGATTATGGAGTCAATGATCTGATTTTTAAGATTGTTGCGGCCAATTTTTCAGGAGGCTGGAAGCCTTACGTAAAAGTCTCCGGACTTGCCGGTACACAAACGATTGGATCAATCGAGTGGTCGGAAACAACCACATTTGCAGGAACCAATCTTTTTACAAATAGTTCTGATGTATGGTCACCTGCGAACAAAGTTCCTGCTCCAGCCAATAACTCAACCGAAGGCGGAGTGGCTGTTTATCTGAAGGTATCCATAAACAACAATGACTATGAGGGAACAACTGATACGCCCATTACCTTATCTCTTAATGGCACAACAGATGATGGTGATGAGGATGTCCACTATTCAGATTGTCTGGCAGATGGTTTTGCGAACGATATGGCCATGCAGATTATTCTGGCGCGCCCAACCATCACAAGCAATACCGGCGTGCCAATACAATCCTTTCTTCCATAGGTTGCATTTATGATTGCGACTTCCCGGGAAATACTTGCTCCATGAGATTAACCATTTGATGCTAAAATTCAACCCGTTGAAATGCATTGGTTTGGCAATGTTGCTTTTGCTGCTATTTGAGGGAACAGTTTTTTCTCAAATTACTGACCATTTTATTGTTGGGGAAACCAGCCAATTCGAGATTAAAGCTGAACCAGGCATTTCCTATTGCTGGAAGGTTATTGAAACCATTGGAAATCTAAAAGGAGGAGAGACAGACAAGGTGACCTATCTTTCCACGAAGTGCAATGCTTCGGTCAATGTAAAATGGGAAAAGGCCGGTACATTCTTTATACAAGTAACCGGGTTTAACCAAAATGGATGTTCGAACAGTAAAATATTGCAGGTCAAAATACTTGAAAATCATATTCCTATAGCGAATGACGATTATGTTTCGACCAATTGGATGAAGAGCATCAGCATCGATTTGCTTAGAAATGATCATGATATAAACGGCGATCTTGACCCTTCAAGCTTGAAAATATTGACAAGGCCCGAATTTGGGGATGTTATTCCCGGCAAAGCAGGGATCATTACCTATGTACCTCTTCAAAACCGGGTAGGTTACGACAAGTTCTATTATCAGATCAGTGATTCCTGCTCGCAGCGCGATACTGCAATGGTAACGATTAATTTAGTTGACCCACCACTCTATCTTCCTCATGGAATTTCACCAAACGGTGACGGACACAACGACAAATTTACAATCGGCGGATTGAAGTCATACCCAAAATCCTCCCTAACCATTTTCAGCAGGGACGGATTAACAATTTACAAAAATGATGACTACCAAAACGACTGGGACGGATTGCAATACAGGCTAAACGGCAACAGCCGGCCAATACCTTCAGGAACATACTACTATCTTCTTCAACTTGGGGGAACAAATCGTATCATAAAAGGGTTTTTCTACCTGGCCGAATAAGTTTCCGGTTAATACAGAAGATAGACAAACCCTTTGAGGTATCGGTTGGTTCCACCCAAATGAAGGACATAATAATAGGTTCCGGTTGGCAACAAAGTATCATCAGGAAGCGAAGAATTTAGCGCATGACCAGACCAATCATTCATATAATCCATTGATTTGTAAATCAACAGTCCGGAGCGCGTATAAATCATCAGACTCGAATTTTTGTAGTCTTCCAATCCCCTGATGACAAAATATTCGTTGTGTCCATCTCCATTCGGTGAGATAGCCTCGGGAATCCAAACAGGACCGTCGAAAATGTCAATTGTTACCCTGGCTGTATCACAAAGACCGACTGAATCACAAATCTGATAGATAAACTGGTCAACCAACGCCTTTCTGGTATTTGGTGAATAGACAATTGTTCCATCATTTTTGATCTGTGTCGATCCAAAATTTGGTTTCTTAACGATTGAAAGGGTTCTCTTGCTGATGTCATTCCTTGAATCATAGTCATTGTTAAGTACATGAATGTGAATAGAATCCACCCACGAAGTCCTGACATAATCGGCATTGGCGATCAGGTCATTGGGTTCGAATGGATATTGGAACATTTTCGCTGATTTGCACCCGAAGACATCGGTAACCTCCAATGAGTAAAATCCGGCACCTCTGATCAATACCTGTGGTTTGTCTGTAGCGCCAATAATTTCACCCTTTGTAGATGCCCAATGGTATTTCAGTCCTAGTCCGGTTGAAGCATTGCCATCAATCATCATAGATCCATCCTTGTTTGGATTATCCGGATAGATGATGCCAACACTCGGTGGCGCGCCAAATTTAACTGCTACTGTATCTCTCCCAGATACACCATATAAATTGGTTACAGTCAGCACAATCCGTATGCTAAATGGCAATGGTCCGGAATAGGTGGGTGAAATCGACAAGGTACTCTTCACGCTATTGTTGGTCGAAAGTACTCCGCCTGGGTCGATCATATCCCAGCGATAAGTTAATCCATCTCCTTTCGATTTGGATGCGTCCAGAATATAGGTACTGCAAATACCCAGTACTGTATCATTGCCTGCAACAGCGTTGACCGGTGGAGAATTAACCTTAACATAGCCTACTTTCATGTTCTTGCAACCACTGGCTCCAAATACCGTTATGGTGTAGAAAAAGTCTCCCTCCTTTTTCCACAATACCGGTAAAACTGCCTGAGTGCTGCCAATGTCATATTCAACTTCCGTTGAAGTGGCGAGATCAGCTGTTTGCAATGTTGACTTATTGTATATCCGCCAGGCATACACTTCACCCGCATGCTGAACCACTGCAAGGCTCTTTTGTTGACCTTCCACAACGGCAATACCCGTCTGTGCCACTGAATTAACCGCAACAAACAGTACAGGCAGCAGCGCTTGCACAAAAAGTCTAAACATGGCGAAATGCTTCATCAACTATTCATATATTGCATTAATTATGAGTTTAAATTTGACATACCAGCAGAATAAATACGCACCATGAGCACCCCAACACATCGGGATCAATGGTAATGAAAATGACCTGACTTCAGATCGTCAGAAAAGACAACAGTTTAACCCTCGTATCGAAATGGATACAATGGAGTATAGATTCCCCATACCTCAAAAACATGAAGTAGATTATCATCCGGGGCTAAGTGTGAAATGAATTGTTAGGGCAATGTCTGAACTACAAAGGCTCCGGTTGCAGGAACACTGGTAACGGTAGGACGCATATTCAACGTTTGGGTAGCGACATCTTCGTATGTTGTAGCAGGTGCAGCACATGTTGCATTGTCGATATCCGGTTCTGCCGAATCATTAACAGCTTCAACAGCTAGTGAAATGGCATCGTCAGTCAAACCTTCGTAAAGACCATTGTTAATTGTCACCCTTACATAAATGGAGACCCCTAACGTAGTGTTAGTCACTGACGTATTTACTACCTGACCGGCGAAGCTCAACGTAGTACCAGTTGTAGCGGCTTGCGCGGCGCCAAGGGCTGTTAAGCCTGTGGCAAAAGTTTTGTCAACGGTCCATTCAACCAAAGCTGATTGACCAGTTTTCAAACCTGAAAGCTTAAAAGAGGGGGTGAAGGCTTTTGTAAAGTTAGCAGCAACTACTTCGAAAAACATTTTGTTCACACCATAATCATAGACCATGTTTGGTGATACAAATTTTGCAGATGCAATATCGGCATAACATTGTGAATCAGTAGTTCCATATGCCAACGGAGTCAATCCAGAGCTCTTAATGTTCAAAATATCGACCGTGAAAGCATTTTTTGGCAAAACTTGGTAGACTTTCATGTTGTTGGAACAGGTTGGACCCTTGTACTCCAAAACCATGAACAGAGGATTAGTGGTGGCATCAACTCCTTTTAATCCTGCTGAGGTCCAGGTAATATTTGTTGTATTCGGTGATGCGGCACCTGATCCCAAGGTGCGGTAATTGGTGGCGCCTGACATAATTGTAACTCCATCGGAAGGAATTTCAACGGCATTTTTTACCCCTGCGGTCACAAAAGTTGTCGATTTTGTAGCATACCAGTAGGTGGTACCTCCCGTTGGATTAAGAATTGCAGAATAGTCGTAGGGTTTACCTGCGATCGGGTGCAATGGATCGTTTACACAGGAGACTGGTTGTGGGGCAGATCCGGTAACAGCAGTTTGAGCGAAAGTTGAAGTGGCAACCATCCCGGCTACCAAAATCAAAAGAATCAATTGTTTCATAAAAATAATAATTAAGGGAGAATAAAAATTAATTATAGAATTTGGTCTTACGCACCATTTTTTAGAAGTTTGGTTAACACCCATTTTTGAAATCGCACCGATTACAGACTCTTTAAGCAATGTTCGTTTCATAACTTTAGCTTTTTAGTTTGGTATCAATGTAATTAAGGAAAGACGGACACCAGATGCCGGAGACTGCCGGTCTGGGATGTATGTTGATCAGGATAGTTTTATGAACAGACTCATTCCCGTTCAGATCAACTACCCAATAGGTGATTGTATGTGTTACATCCGTAAAAGTGATCCCATCGCCAGGGAATACAATATTTCCCGGATAGGTTGAAGGCTGTCCGGTTCCTGAAATGGAAGGAGCCGGTGTAGTGGCGGAGAAATCGATTTGCCAGTGAAGGACCAGTTGATTTGCCGGGGTGCAATTGTCTGTGAAGGTGGCTGGATTTAAATCCAGTACCGGACTTCCACTTTTGAAAAGATAGTAATCAGGGGCCGGATTAATTTTCAGCGCACTTGAAACCATGGAAGCGGAGATGATATCCTCCACGCAAAAATTAAAAGGACCAGGAACAATAACCACAGGAAGCTCTTTGTCAACCACTGTAACAATCTGGCTGCACATATCCGATCCTGATACATTGGTCGCCGTCCAGGTTATTGTGGTTGCACCTATATTAAAAGTATAGGGAATAGGTGTGATTGATCCTGTTCCGGATGCTGTGCCTGAAGAAGGGGTTGCTCCTGACATGGACCAGGTATAAGTTATTGGCTCCGCTCCTGACAACTTAACAGGAAACCCCGGATCAATAGCTGCTGAGCAAAAGCCTGCGTCATTATTCTTTGTCATATCCGGCTGGCAGTTAATGTCGGGTTTTGACAAAACAGTAACCGTGAAGGAGCAAACTGCTGTGTGCCCGTTGGCATCTGTCGCGGAATACTGAATGGTGGTTATCCCAAGATTAAAGAGTGACGGTGAAGGAAAAATATTAACTCCGGTAGCCGGCGAACTTCCTGTTGTCGCTCCTGTCATATTCCAGATAAGAGATAAGCCAGGACAATCATCTCCATAAACAGGAGCTGCAATGGCCACATTGGAAGCGAAAAGTTTCTCAAAATCCGCATTCACTGTGATACTTGCCGGGCATGTCAGATTTGGATTTTTGTCATTAATTGTAATTTTCTGTACGCAGAGAGTGCTATTTCCTGATGCATCCGTTATGGTCCAATTGACAGTAGTTACTCCGACAGGATATGTTCCGGAGGCATTGTCGGTATTGTTAAAACTATTGATGATGGTGTAACCCTCATTACATGGATCAGTTACAACAGGTTTGGGAACGGTTACCAATGCATTACACTGGCCTGGATCAGTTGTCGCCGTAACATCAGCCGGACATCCGGAAGATAAAACGGGTTTGACCAGATCTTTTATCCAAACATTGTATGAACAGGTAGCCGAATTACCAGCTCCATCAGTTGCTGTATAGGTTAATGTAGTAATTCCAACATTGAAAGTTTGACCACTCGCGACGTTAATACCGGTCAAAGGACTACTTCCCACTGTTGCCCCGCTCATGGTCCAGATTTGTGTAACAACAGCACAATTATCGGTAGCAACGGGGTTTGGAATAATTACATTGATCAGAGAACAATTGCCCGGAGTGGCTGTTTGAGTCACATTTGCCGGACAGGTTAGGATTGGCTTCTCCAGATCATTTACTGTCACTTTTTGCACGCATGTTGTGACATTCCCGGATGCGTCTGTGATGGTCCAATTAACCGTAGTCACACCAACTGGATAGGTTCCGGAGGCATTATCACTGTTGTTGAAACTATTGATGACTGAATAACCTTCGTTACAGGGATCATTTACAACAGGTTTTGGGACATTTACTACGGCAGAACAATTTCCGGGATCATTTGTCTGTGTAATATCAGGAGGGCAACCGGAGCTAAAAACAGGTTTGACCAAATCCTTGATCCAGACATCGAATGAACAGGTGGCACTGTTGCCGGCTCCATCAGCAACGGTATATGTTACAGTAGTAATTCCCACATTAAACGTTTGTCCGCTAACAGAGTTAAGACCTGCCAATGGACTACTTCCAGCTGTAGCACCGGTCATTGTCCAGGTCCTGGTGACAATGGAGCAATTATCTGTCGCTACAGGATCAGGAATCACCACATTTGCCAAAGAACAATATCCTGGTAAGGCAGTTTGAGTCACATTGGCCGGACACGTAATTACAGGTTTTTGAATGTCGGTGATGGTTACTTTTTGTGTGCAAAGCGTGGTATTACCTGAAGCATCGGTGACCGTCCAGTTGACAATGGTTATACCAACCGGATAAGTACCGGAGGCATCGTCTGTGTTGTTAAAGCTGTTCTTTACCGTGTAACCTTCGTTACAGGGATCGCTCACAATCAATTTGGGAATACTCACTACTGCCGAGCACATACCCGGATCATTTACTTTGGTTACATCTGTGGGACAACCGGAGGTCAACACCGGTTTGTTCAAATCTTTGATCCAAACATCGAATGAGCAAGTGGTTGTATTCCCTGCTGCATCCGCGACTGTGTAGGTAACTGTTGTGATTCCCACATTGAAGGTCTGACCACTTACATTGTTGATACCCGTTGCCGGACTATTTCCGACAGTTGCGCCACTCATCACCCATGTCTGGGTTACTACCGAGCAATTATCCGATGAAACCGGAGCAGGAATGATTACATTAGACAAAGAACAGTTTCCCGGTAGGGCGGTCTGGGTTACATTGGCGGGACAGGAGATAACCGGACTTATATTGTCTTTTACTGTTACGGTTTGTGTGCAGGTCGATTTATTTCCACAAACATCAGTGGCTGTCCAGGTAACCACATTAACTCCTGAAGGAAATTGAGCAGGTGCATTGTTTGTGATGGTCACACTTGAACAAACATCTGTCGCAGATGCTACTCCAAGATTGACACCCGTAGCGTAACATTTACCGGCATCCACATTGACAGTTAAGTTTGCTGGACATGAAGTAAATACAGGGGGTTGAGCATCCGTAATTGTAAAGGTAGCCGTTGAGGTACTTTTATTCCCGCACGCGTCTGTTGATGTGAAAGCCACACCAATTGAAGAGCTGCAAGAGGTTGTAGTCCAGGTCTGGGTTAAATGGTTATCGCTCCATACCAGGTTGTTATCGCATAAATCTGTGGCGACTGCACCACCTTTTGTTGCCAGCCATGCAATATATCCCGTATTTAGTTTTGGATCAGCTCCTTCGCAAAAAGCATTTCCATTGGAGGCTTGAGTTACGATGGTCGGTGGTTGAGTATCAATGACATTAATACTTGAGCTAATAGTGCTAATATTTCCACACTGATCTGCAGCTGAAAATGTTACGTTTTTACTTGAATTACAGGCCATTGTAATGCCGCTGTAATTGTTGGTCGGTACAACATTGACCACTGTCCCATCGGGTTTTGTATAAGAGCCAGAAGCACTGGTCAGCCAATTTGTAATTTGTTGATTCGCTGTAGGATCTCCGCATTGAATCGACAAGGGTAGTGGTGGTGCAAGAAGAGTGGGTCCCACATTGTCGACTGCTACATCGAAATCAAATATGGCCGTATTACAGGCAACTCCGCTTAGAATATCCGTCACTTTAAGGGAGTATGGGCCTACGACTGCGGGCTTATAACTTGCCGAACCGCTGTAAATAACTGCACCGGTCGCACCATGCCCGTTGTACCAGTCATAATTATAACTTCCGGCAGGGGATATGTTTGCAGTAAGCGTGGGCATATTGCCAAGACATACGAGGGAAGGGTCGGTATTCCAGACCAACCCTATCTTTTGTTTGACGTAAACTGTGGCAATTGCACAATCTGTGCCAAGGGCATTACAAACAGTTGTACCAACGTTTCCACATATCTCATATTGAATAACCGAAGGAGAATTGACGTCGGCGACAAAAAAGGGATTAGAGACAGTTGTACTTGAAAGATAAGAGTTGTATTGACCCCTGAAACCGGGTGAGATACTGTTCCATACAGGGTTACTTGTTATCCCCGTTGCAGTTATCTGACTATTACATTCTACTCTGGTTGTGATATTTCCCGGAGCAATTACGCCGGGTACCGAACGAAAAGTAAAATCATTTTTGTTTGCTCCCGGTTTGCAAAAGGTGAAAAGGTGAAAAGAACCTGTCGGCATACATATTGTATTTCCATTGATTGTAACATTTGAACAATCTATCCTCCAATCCTGTGGAGATGGCGTTGCCCCATCGATAAGAATTTCGACACCAATGGCATTCGGATCCAGCCTGACATTAAACGAGATACAATTCGATTCAACACAACAGGCTCCATTTCTCTGTTGATCGTCAAATTCCATTGAACCTGTTGGTTGTCCCAATAAATCAACCAGATGGAAATTCGTGCCGGTAACACATTTGGAACAACCACATTCCCCCAGTACTGAAATGGTTTGGACAACGTCGGTATAGTTTCCGCAAGGATCTGAAATTCTGTAAATACGTGTAACGCTTGTCGGACAATAGCCGGGCTTCCCTGCCAGTCCGTTGGCTATTTCATTGAAAAGGATCAGGGACAATGCGCCACAATTGTCAGTTGCTGTTCCTCCTGCAGTAATGAACTGGGCCAAAGTTGCATAGGGGATTGGAATATCTGCCGGACAACCAACCGATAAATTTGGTACAGTTGCAACTGGTTTGGTATTATCGGTTACAATAATTGTCTGTATTCCGGTTGCGGCATTTCCACTGCAATCGGTGGCTGTCCATGTGCGTGTAATGGTATTGTCGCCACTACAAGCTCCGCTTAACACATTATCGACAAAGGTAATAATCGTTGGGCTACTGTTATCTGTTGCTGTTGCAGTACCTGTAGAAGCGGGCAAAATGCTTTGTTCACAACTAAGTGTCAGATCAGGGGGAGTGGTCAGAATTGGCTTAATGTTATCCTTTACCGTTATCAGTTGCGTTTTAACTTCAAAATTTCCGGCAGCATCAGTAACCCGCCAGGTACGGGTAATCGTATAGGGCAAATTGCAGCCGCCCCCGATCGGAACTGCCGCACCGTCCGAATAGGTTGTTATTAAATTGGATACTGCTGTGCAGTTATCCGAAAGAATTACAACATTTCCGGTAATTACCGGTGAAACATTAATGTTACCTGCAGGATCATTGAAAATTGTAATATCATTTGGAGCCGTAAAAATTGGTTTAGTAATATCATCAAAATTCAGGTTGAATGTTTGTGGTGCTGACGTACAACCGATTGCATTCTTTACTGTCAAAATGAACTGATAGCTTCCCTTGGTTACTCCGGCTGGCAGTGAAATAGTCAATGGACTCGCACCCAGGGCTGCATTCACTACAGGTACAAAACCCGGCATAGCAGGCACTCCTGAAGACAGACTGTAGGATACCGGAGTTCCGCTGGTTGAAATGTAGTTCAGCAAAAAATTTGGTACCCCGGGACAATAGACAGGGAAAGCACCCAAAGTAATGGAGGGTAAGGATGTCACAGGTGGCTCGGTGACATTGACGGAAGCACTTACAGTAGTTCCACCATCATCAGCCAGAACAGTATATGCACCTGCAATGAGATTGGGAAATACACCGGTTGTGTTTGTAACCGATCCGGGTGTAATGGTATAGTTGACTGTTCCTCCTGATCCACCTGATAAACTGGAGGTTATAGATCCGTTGTTCCCTCCGTAACAGGTGACATTTGTAGCCGTCAAAGTCAGCAATAACGCATTCCCTGCATCCCTCGGAATGGTTTCTTTTAAATTATGGTATAGTTCATAAGGATAGGAATCAAATTTGCCTGCAAAAGAATACTGAACTGAAACCGAAAGTAAAAAAAATGGAGTGATAAGAAAACCAAATTTGACCAGCAGGGATACAACTTTTTCGGAAGATTTCTCCCGAAAAATTTGTCGTCTGCGGATATCGTTTTCAATCCGACAAAAGGCAAGTATAACAGAAAAGATCAGATAGGCCGACCTTTTTAATTTTTGACACAACATAAGTTGAATATCTAAGGGAAATATTGAACCACATTGTTAATACCGGTTTACCAGAAATCGTAACCTCAAAAAAAAAATGCTAAACGCCTGTTTCCTAATAAACAACTAAAAACTAACCAGTTAAAAATAACATGAAAACTCTATTTATAACAATTCAAAATGAAAAATGCATGAGGTTGTCATGCATTCCTTAAAAGTATTGAGGTAGATTTCTATTTCTTAATCTGGTATAGATCTTCAATCTTTACGATTTGAATAGCGGTCGAATCTTTCAATGTTTTTGAAATTAATCCGTATGGCGCTACGATGACCTCATCCCCTACAGCCAGACCTTCTAAAATTTCAATTCTTGTGTTATCCTGAATACCTGTTTTTACCCTCTTCTTCCAGGCAAGATTATTTCTTATCACAAACACAACTTCGTGTTGTTCAGGTTCTTTCGGAGCAACTTCTTTTGCATTGGTATCACTTGTTCCCACTTTCTCCATCTGCTCGCTTGCCTTTTTGACGGTGCCATCATCACCTCGTGTGGTAACTGCCTGGATAGGGACTGATATAATTCCTTTGCGGGTATCCGTCAATATCTCCACGGTTGCCGACATTCCCGGCAGAAACGGGTACTTCAGGGTATCCTTTTCAATCAGATCCTGGTAAGATTTTGCCAGCAACACTATTTTGACGTTAAAATTGGTTACTTGATCTACCGTGGTTCCTGTGACATTCGCAGAACTGGCAATCTCAGTGACTATCCCCTTAAATTTCCGCTTGAGGTAGGCATCAATTTCGATGTTGGCCGTGTCCAATTTTTGTACTTTGACAATATCATTTTCATTGACTTCCACTTTCACTTCCATGGTATTCAAATCGGCCACCGTCATCAGTTCGGTTCCGGCAAACTGGTTTGTTCCTACCACTTTTTCCCCTTTTTCGACGTTTAATTTGGAAACTGTGCCATCTATTGGTGAGAAAATCTTGGTTTTGGTCAGGTTTTCATTGGCTTCTTTAACGCTTGACTCTGCACTTTTGACAGAATATCGGGCGGCCTGCACTTCCGAGATAGCCACTTTCCATGCTGCTTCTACGGTTTCAAATTCAGATTTTGGGATGGTTTTTGTTTCGAGCAACTGTTTGGCCCTTTGATAATTAAGTTCTCTCTCGATCAACTGCGCTTCCGCCTGCGCCAATCTTGCCTTTTGGGTATTGAGGGAAGCCTCAATCCTGCTAAGGCTCGATTGGTAGATATCCGGTTTGATTACCACCAGCAGATCTCCCTTTTTAACTTTTTCGCCCTCCTTAACAGGAAGTTCAATGATCTCGCCCGGTACTTCCGGACTGATTTTTACCTCTTTCAGCGGTTTTAGTTTCCCGTTGGCGGTGATGATCTCAGTAATATCCCTTATTTCAACCTTCTCGGTTGACACCTTTAAGGCTAAATCCTTTCCGAACCAACCACTTTTTTTACCAATGACCAATAGAATTATTACGGCCAATCCCAGGACGATAATCCAGGGCAAAAATCTATTTTTCTTCTTCATCAGCTATTGATTATCCTTATAATTTATTCAGACAGATTGTTTAATCCAGTGGTTATTCAGCCTTTTGTTTGCCGAAATCCCTTCCCCTTTGCAAAACATGAGGAAAGTATTGAAAGCCTTCATAAAAATAGCATAATTTTGTGTTAAGTTCTTCAAATTTAGGATCAAATTCTTGAATTCATTAAAAAACATTCAGTTATGTACGGAAAGATCAAAGAGCACCTCCAAAACGAACTTCAATCCATACGTGAAGCAGGACTCTATAAAAATGAGCGTTTGATTGTCTCGCCGCAAGACGCCGTAATCCGGTTGTCTTCGGGAAAAGAAGTTTTGAATTTTTGCGCAAACAATTATCTGGGGCTTTCCAACCATCCTGCATTGATACAGGCAGCCACAGATGCGTTGAAATCGCATGGTTACGGCATGTCGTCCGTCCGGTTTATCTGTGGTACCACCGATCTGCACAAGACCCTTGAGCAAAAAATTGCCGAATTCTTTGGAACTGAGGATACCATTCTCTATGCCGCCTGCTTTGATGCCAACGGAGGAATTTTTGAACCTCTGTTTTCGGAAGAGGATGCCATCATTTCTGACTCTCTGAACCATGCTTCCATCATTGACGGTGTGCGTTTGTGCAAAGCGAAAAGATTCAGGTACAACAATGCTGATATGCAGGATCTGGAGGCGCAGCTTATTCTTGCCAAAGATGCGAGATTCAAAATTATCGTCACGGATGGGGTTTTTTCGATGGACGGGAATGTCGCACCTCTCGACCAAATCAATCTATTGGCAAAAAAATACGACGCATTAATAATGGTGGACGAGTGTCATTCTGCTGGCGTAGTGGGAAATACCGGACGTGGAGTAACTGAATTATTTAACATTCGCGGAGAGGTCGATATCATTACCGGAACGCTGGGTAAAGCATTCGGCGGCGCCCTTGGCGGATTTACCACCGGCCGAAAAGAGGTGATCGAATTGCTTAGACAGCGGTCGAGGCCCTATCTCTTTTCCAACTCCCTTCCCCCGGCAGTGGTCAATGCCGGTATCAAAATGTTCGCTATGATGGCCGAGACCTCCGAACTTCAGGATAAACTACATCAGAACACCAACTATTTCATGTCAGGGATGCTGGCTGCGGGGTTCGATATCAAACCGGGCAAATCCGCTATCTGTGCAGTCATGCTGTACGATGCGAAACTTTCGCAGGATTTTGCTGCCCGATTGCTGGATGAAGGAATCTATGTGATTGGTTTCTATTATCCCGTCGTTGCACAGGGGCAGGCCCGCATCAGGGTTCAGTTATCTGCCGCCCACACCCAGGCTCATCTGGTGAAAGCGGTAACCGCATTCACAAAAGTTGGTAAGGCACTGGGTATTATCAAGTAAGAAGAAATGGGAAAATACTGATTGGTGGTCGCTTTTCCTCTTTCCCAAATCCATATTTGTGTTTAAATAAAATTAATTTTACCGATTGAATTTCAGGAAGCAGTTTCGACTTCAACCGGATTGAACTGCCTGTATCCAGATTACATATTTATCAAAGTTATATAATGAGAAAAAGTTTCGCTGGCTTATTTGCCTTTGTACTGTTTATTTCAGTTCAGGTAAAAGGGGATGAAGGAATGTGGCTTCCCTCATTGGTAGGAAAGCTGAACATCGACAAAATGCATTCGATGGGTTTAAAATTAAGCGCTGAACAGATATACAGCATCAATCATTCAAGTCTGAAAGATGCAGTTGTCGCATTGGATCGCGGTTCCTGCACAGCAGAAATCGTATCTGCCGACGGTTTGTTGCTTACAAACCACCATTGCGGGTTTGGAGAGATTCAAAAGCACAGTTCTGTTGAACACGACTATCTGAAAGATGGATTCTGGGCCAAGACCCGCGATCAGGAGTTGGCAAATCCCGGTAAGAGCGTTACCTTCCTGATAAGCATGGAAGATGTTACTGACCGGGTACTGAAAGGAATTTCAGATACCATGTCGGCCACTTCCAAAATGCAGAAGATGTTAACCACTATTTCTTCCATTGAAAAAGAGGCAAAGGGCTCAACCAAATATGAGACCCGAGTCAGGTCGCTGTTCGAAGCTAACACATTCTACCTTTTCGTTACAGAAACATTCAGGGATATTCGTTTGGTCGGAACACCCCCTCAGTCGGTCGGAAAATTCGGGGGAGAGGCCGACAATTGGATGTGGCCCCGTCACACCGGCGACTTTTCTATGTTCAGGATCTATTGCGCTCCCGATGGAAGTCCGGCTGATTATGCCAAAGAAAACGTGCCTTATCATCCTAAATACCATCTGCCTGTTTCGATCAAAGGTGTGCAAATGAACGATTATGCAATGATTCTGGGCTATCCCGGCAGGACTAACCGTTATCTCACCTCCTATGGACTTAAAAATACGATGGACATTGTGAACAACATCCGTATCAAAACCAGGGCTGCCAAATTGGATATCATTCGCGATTACATGGCCAAAGGCGAAAGAAACAGGATCCAGTACGCATCTAAATTTTCAGTAAGTTCCAACTATTACAAATATTCGATCGGTCAGAATATGGGTTTATCGGCACTGAAGGTTATTGACAAAAAAATGGCCGTTGAGAAAGATTTTACAACATGGGTTAACAGTGATCCTGCAAGAAAGGCCAAATACGGAGATGTTCTGGGCACCATCGCAAAATCTTACGAATCTATTGATGACAAGGTTGCCATGGAATATACCAGGGAAGCACTTTTGGGTGGTTCGGAGATTCTGCGATTCTCTCTGGGTGCCGGCTCCTTGTATGATGAATTAAAAGGCAAGGATGCGGCAAAAATCAAGGCTGCAGCGGATAAGTTCAGAGCTTCGCTGGAAGAGTTTTACAAAGATTTTGACGCAGAAACGGATCAGAAAATTACAGCTGCCCTTACAAAGATGTATGCTGAAAATGTTGTGCCAAAATACCATCCATCCTTCCTGTCAGAAGTTTCCAAAAAATACAAAGGTGATTATTCTGCTTTTGCCGCTCATCTGTTCAAGAAGAGCATATTCCCTGATCAGAAGAAGCTGGAGGCTTTTCTGAACAAACCGTCCAAAAAAGTACTGGACAAAGATCCTGTTTACCAGGCGATGCTCTCCATCATGGAAGCTGTCAAAGTGATTGGTGAGGATAATCGTAAATCGACTGCCGGACTGGAAAACAGCAAAAAACTTTTTGTGGCAGGGTTAAACGAAATGAACAAGGAGAAAAATCTCTATCCTGATGCCAACTCCACCATGCGTCTGACTTACGGGAAAGTGGGTGATTACAACCCAAGGGACGGAGTACACTACAACTATTTCACAACGCTGAAAGGTTATGCTGAAAAGGGAGTGGCCGGGGACGCTGATTTTGACTTTCCTCAGCATTTGATCG
Source organism: uncultured Tangfeifania sp. (assembly GCA_964358545.1). Lineage (GTDB taxonomy): Bacteria > Bacteroidota > Bacteroidia > Bacteroidales > Prolixibacteraceae > CAINVV01. The sequence goes on from CAYHQN010000024.1 coordinate 20,871, forward strand.
ACATGTACCATGCCAATGACTATGGCAGATATGCCGACCCCGACGGAACACTTCACACCTGCTTCACCTCCAACAACGACATTACCGGTGGTAATTCGGGAAGCCCCGTGATGAACGCCAACGGCGAACTGATTGGTATCGCTTTCGACGGTAACTGGGAAGCAATGAGCGGTGATATCGCTTATGAAGCTGATATTCAAAAATGTATTAATGTAGACATCCGTTTTGTATTGTGGATCATTGATAAATATGCCGGAGCAAAGCACCTGGTTGATGAGATGACGATCGTCGGGTAGAGACGTTGCATGCAACGTCTCTACAAATGCAATGTCTCTACAAATCCACGCATTCAAATGTTTATAATAATTAGATTGACCCAATACCATGACAAAAGAACCGTCTCCGAAGATTATCATGTACACGGACGGTTCCTCATTGGGTAATCCCGGACCAGGCGGATACGGCACACTTCTTCTTCACGGACAGCACAAGAAAGAGCTTTCGGCAGGTTTTCGGCTGACAACCAATAACCGCATGGAATTGATGGCTGTTATTGCTGGTCTGGAGGCCCTGAAACAGAAGAACAGCCATGTGACTATTTACACCGATTCAAGATACGTTGTTGATGCGGTCGAAAAAGGATGGTTGCTCAACTGGATCAGAATCCGGTTCAAGGGAAAGAAAAATAGCGATCTCTGGATGCGCTTTTACGAAACATATCAAATTCATTCTGTGATGTTTGTTTGGGTAAAAGGCCATGCAGCGATTCCCGGCAACGAAAGGTGCGACCAGTTGGCAGTAGCTGCTGCCAGTGGATCTGATCTTTTGGAAGATGAAGGTTTTTTAAAGGATAACTCGATGTTAAACTAATATTTGCAGGTAACAGACCGAATTATCCGGGTATAACAATGATGCATTTTCTTTACAATACAGGGATTCGTTTTTACCAATTTTTGATCTGGGTGGTCTCTTTTAGAAACCCAAAGGCAAAAAAATGGTTATCCGGCAGGAAAAATCTTTTTGAAAAAATTAAAAAAGAGGTAGTTCCGGGTGATCATCTGCTTTGGTTTCATGTCTCCTCACTTGGCGAATTTGAGCAAGCCAGGCCAGTCATTGAAGGGGTCAAAAAAAGATTTCCGAAATACAGGATCCTTCTCACCTTTTTTTCTCCCTCGGGTTACGAACTGAAAAAAAATTATCCGCATGCCGATTATGTCTACTACCTGCCACTGGATACTCCCCGAAATGCATCCAAATTTTTGGACCTGATACAACCTGAGAAAGTATTCTTCGTCAAATATGAGTTTTGGTTCAATTTTCTGAATGAACTCAAGCAGAGAGAGATTCCTACCTATATTTTCTCAGCACTTTTCCGACCATCACAATTCTTTTTCCAACGATGGGGAAAATGGTTTAGAAAAGCCTTGAAGGCTTACACCCATCTGTTTGTTCAAAACCAAAGTTCGTTCGACACCTTGCATGAGTTTGGATTTGATAATGTTACCATCAGTGGCGACACCCGACTGGATCGCGTGGCCCAAATAGCCGAAGCTGCCTCCGTGTTGCCCAAACTGGAACAATTCTGTGCAGGAAATCTCGTGATAGTTGCCGGAAGCACCTGGCCGGAAGATGAGGCGATATTTTTGAATTATATCAATGAATGTGCCCACAAAGTCAAATTTGTTGTGGCTCCCCATGAGGTTAATGAAGGTTCCCTGGATCGGATTACTTCTGTGCTGAAGCGTTCCTATGTGCTCTATTCTTCACCTTCAACACCCGAGCAACTTGCTTCAGCCGATGTGTTGATCGTCGATGGATACGGTTACCTTGTATCTGTTTACCGGTATGCAAAGATTGCCTATATCGGAGGAGGATTCACGACCGGTATTCACAGCATACTGGAACCTGCCGTTTATGGAATGCCTGTCGTTTTCGGACCCGATTACCACAAATTTCACGAAGCCGTTGAGATGATTCAGCTGGGAGCAGCCCATTCTGTATCCAATTATGAAGAGTTGAACAATCTCTTCGAAAGCTACCTGACCAATCCAAAAAGGTTAGCCGAAGAGAGTCTTTTTGCTTCGCAATACGTTGAAAGTAACCGCGGAGCCACCGAACAGATTATTCGGTATTTCTTCGAAAAGTAGCATTTTCCCCCCTTCCCCCTTGCATCTTTTTTTGATTCAAAAAATCACGAAAAATTCTTTTTTGTAAACTTTTCTAGATATAAATATTTTTATCTTATTGTGTGTGTGCATATTAACACATCAAAGTTGATAACTTTATTTTCTAAACAGAAAATTAACTATCCAAAAAAATGACTTTTGTCCTATCTTTACCTAAAGAAAGTTTGACTTTCCTCTGGAGAGTTATCTAACTAAAAAACCCTTGATATTTATCCTACGAATCCTTGAGCCATGGAATTAAAAGATGTTTCCGCAATGAAAAAAAATACCTCCCTTAAAACCTATTCAAACGAAGAGGCTTTTGAAGCTTCCCTGAAATATTTTCAGGGCGATGAATTAGCTGCCCGGGTATGGGTCAATAAATATGCATTGAAAGACTCATACGGCAATCTTTATGAACTTACTCCTGATGACCTTCACCACAGATTGTCGTCAGAGATTGCCCGAATTGAGAAAAAGTACCCGAATCCCCTATCGGAGAAAGAGCTGTTTGAATTGTTCGAAGGCTTTAAATACATCGTTCCTCAGGGCGGACCTATGACCGGTATCGGAAATGATTTCCAGACCGGATCGCTTTCCAACTGTTTCGTGGTTGGAAATGGTGCCGACTCTTACGGAGGAATCATGATGGTGGATCAGGAGCAGGTTCAGCTGATGAAAAGACGTGGCGGCGTAGGACATGATCTTTCACACATCCGTCCGAAAGGCTCACCAGTGAAGAATTCGGCTCTCACATCAACAGGAATTGTCCCTTTTATGGAGCGTTTCTCCAACTCGACCAGAGAGGTTGCCCAGGATGGCCGCCGCGGGGCCTTGATGCTCTCGGTCTCCATCAGGCACCCTGATTCTGAGCAGTTCATCGACGCAAAAATGGATGAAGGCAAAGTGACGGGAGCCAATGTCTCTGTGAAAATTGACGACGAATTTATGAAGGCCGTTCGAAATTTGTCCACCTACCACCAGAAATATCCGATCAACAGCAACGAACCGGTCTATACCAAAGATATAGACGCAACGAGTCTTTGGCAAAAGATCGTATTCAACGCATGGAAATCGGCAGAACCAGGTATTCTTTTCTGGGATACGGTTATCCGCGAATCAGTGCCAGATTGCTATGCTGATCTGGGATATGGAACAGTTTCAACAAATCCTTGCGGTGAAATTCCACTCTGTCCATACGACAGCTGCCGTCTTATTGCCATCAACCTGTACTCCTATGTGGATCACCCATTTACTGAACAGGCAAAATTTAATTTCCCGCTCTTCCGTTCACATGTAAGACTTTCCCAACGAATCATGGATGATATCATTGATCTTGAACTGGAGAAAATTGATGCCATCTACGACAAAATCGTTGCCGACCCTGAGATGGACGAAATCAAACAGGTTGAATTGAACTTGTGGGAAAAAATCAAGGAGAAAGCAGTTAACGGACGCAGAACAGGAATTGGAATCACTGCTGAAGGTGATATGCTCGCAGCACTGGGACTCCAATATGGTTCAGAAAATGCAATAGACTTTTCCGTCGAGGTACACAAAATCGTTGCCATCGAGGCCTACCGTGGATCTGTACATTTGGCCAGGGAGAGAGGTGCATTCCCAATCTATGAAACGAAGAAAGAGATCAACAACCCATACATCAAACGTCTGGCGATAGCCGATCCTGAGCTATACGACGAGATGGTCAAATATGGCCGCAGAAATATCGCCCTGCTCACCATCGCCCCTACCGGGACAACCAGCTTGATGACACAGACCACCTCGGGCATTGAACCGGTATTTATGCCGGTCTACAAACGCAGAAGAAAAGTAAACCCGAACGACAAAGAGGCCCGTATCGACTTTGTTGACGAAATGGGCGATTCATGGGAAGAGTATATCATCTTCCACCATAAATTCAAAGTATGGATGGAGACCAAAGGGTACAAAACCAACAAGAAATACAGCAACGAGGAAATTGATGAACTGGTCAACAAATCCCCTTATGCCAAAGCAACCTCCAACGATATCGACTGGATGGCAAAGGTCAGAATGCAGGGCCAGATTCAAAAATGGGTAGACCACTCCATCTCGGTGACCATTAACTTACCGGAGGAAGCTACAGAAGAGTTGGTTGGAAAGTTATTCTTCTCTGCCTGGGAAAGTGGCTGCAAGGGTGTCACTGTCTACCGTGAAGGTTCCAGATCCGGCGTTTTACTCTCCACCAAAGATAAGAAGAAAGAGGGAGTGTTCCCGACCAAACGTCCTGAAGTATTGGAAGCAGAGATTGTCCGCTTTCAAAACAACAAGGAAAAATGGATTGCTTTCATAGGTTTGATTGATGGTAAACCTTACGAAATCTTCACTGGTTTGGCCGATGATGAGGATGGTATTCTTCTTCCCCGCTCTGTTACCGATGGATGGATCATCAAGAACAGGGATGAAAATGGTGTTTCACGGTACGACTTCCAATACAGGAACAACCGCGGTTACAAGACCACCATTGAAGGATTGTCTTTCAAGTTTAATCCAATCTTCTGGAACTACGCCAAATTGATCTCCAGCGTATTGAGGCACAGCATGCCTATCCAGAAAATTGTCGAGCTGATTACCAGCCTTCAATTTGATGTGGAATCTATCAATACCTGGAAGAACGGCGTCGCACGCGCACTGAAAAAATACATTCCAAACGGTACAAGCTGCGAGGATGCGAAATGCGAAGGATGCGGATCAGACAATGTAATTTACCAGGAAGGTTGCCTCATCTGCAAGGATTGTGGCTCCTCCAAATGTGGCTAAGTGTTTTCATAAGTTTTTAGATAATTATCTCTGGGGGGAAGATCGAAAGGTCTTCCCTTTTTTTGCTGTCATCATCTATCAGATGAGCTATTCGAGGTACGTATATCCATATAGACCTGAACGATAATTAGATAAAAACTCTTTCCCCTCCTCAGCTGAGATTATTCCGGATTTTACAGAAGAGGTTACCCAGGTTTCAACTGTTCGAACCAGCTTTTTCGGATTGTACTGGACATACTCCAATACCTCTGCAACTGTTTCTCCATCAATGACCTGATCGATAGAGTATCCCTTTTCATCCACGGATACGTGAACTGCATTTGTATCTCCAAAAAGATTGTGAAGATCGCCCAAAATCTCCTGGTAAGCTCCTACCAGGAAAACTCCGATATAGTAGGGTTCTTTTGGTTTCAGTGAATGAACGGGAAGAAAATAAGATTGGTTGCGAACTGAGATAAAATTTTCGATCTTACCATCCGAATCACAGGTAATATCCTGAAGGGTTGCGGTTCTATCCGGTTTCTCATCCAGACGGTCCAACGGGATAATCGGGAAAATCTGGTCGATGGCCCAGGAATCTGGGAGTGACTGGAAAAGGGAAAAATTACAGAAATATTTATCTGACAGTAATTTAGGCAAAGACAGAAACTCTTCAGATACATGCTTTAACCCGTTGGTCATTTGTGTGGTCTCTTGTGCGATGGACCAGAACAACCGTTCAATTTTGGCCCGGGTGGAGATATCCAGCAGTCCCAGGCTGAAGCGATCGAGTGCCTCTTCGCGTATCTGTTGCGCGTCGTGCCAGGTCTCCAGCATTCTGGGTTGGTTCAATGAATCCCACAAAGAGTAGATTTCGCGCAACAACTCATGGTCATCCGGGCTCACCACTTCATCCTCCTCCCAACGTTGAAGTGTAGTGGATTCGAGGACTTCAAAAACAAGTACAGAATGGTGAGCAGTTAAGGATCGACCTGATTCTGTAATAATGTTGGGATGAGGAATCCCGTTTTTCTCACTCACATCCACAAGGGTCGAAACAACATCATTGACGTACTCCTGAATACTGTAGTTGACACTGCTTTCGCTGGAAGATCTTGTTCCGTCGTAATCGACGCCCAATCCACCGCCAATATCAACAAAATCAATGTGGAACCCATTTTTGTGCATCTGCACGTAAAATTGAGATGCTTCGCGCATAGCCAGCTTGATACGGCGTATTTTGTTCACCTGACTTCCAATGTGAAAATGGACAAGATGCAAACAATCCTTCATCTTGTTCTTATCCAGATAGTCCAGTGCCTCCAACACTTCGCTGGAGGTAAGTCCGAATTTGCTGCCGTCGCCGCCTGAATCTTCCCATTTTCCGCTTCCGGTGCTGGAAAGTTTGATGCGAATACCCAGATTAGGCTTTATTTTGAATTGCTTCGCGATTTTAACGATCAGTTTCATCTCGCTAAGCTTCTCTATTACGAGATAAATACGGCGACCCATTTTTTGGGCCAGCAAAGCAAGTTCTATGTAATCTTCATCCTTGTAACCATTGCAAATAATAAGCGAATCATTGTCTGTGTTGATGGCAATGACCGCATGCAGTTCGGGTTTTGATCCTGCTTCCAGACCGATGTTGAATTTTTTGCCATGGGTTACGATCTCCTCTACAACGGGCCTCATCTGATTGACCTTGATTGGATAGATGATGTAGCCCAGTGCTTTGTACTTATACTCTTCCGCAGCAATTTTAAAACAGCTGGCCATTTTTTCAATTCTGCTATCCAGGATATCGGGAAAACGAAGCAGTACAGGGGTTGAAACATCCCTTAACTGCAACTCTTCTACCAGATCCATCAGGTCGACCTCCACACCATTCTTCCTCGGAGTGACCGCCACGTGGCCCCTCTCATTGATGGAAAAATAATTAACACCCCAACCGTTGATGTTGTACAACTCGGCAGAATCTTCGATGCGCCATTTTCTCATTTCAATAACTTCTTTTTCTTGTTATTATTTGATACAGATACCTGGGAATAATCAGATCAATCCAAATGATCGCTGCCATTTCCGGCACAAATGTACAAAATATGTTTTTTTTATTTGACCATTAAATATCAGGCACTAACCGACTCTTTCTACACCCTCCGGCAAGCTGATAAATTCATACCCCTGGTTCCGAAGTTGAGGTATAAAACCGGCATCCAGTATGCATTTTTGCATTTTAACGGAATCCATTGAAAAGTTGGCGCCCGCGGCAGAGACTACATTTTCCTCGATCATGATCGAACCTAGATCGTTAGCCCCCGCATGGAGCGCCAGTTGGCCGGTCTCTTTTCCGACTGTTAACCAGGAGGCCTGGATGTTTTCAAAATTGTTCAGCATGATCCGGCTTAAAGCAATCATCCGGATATAATCGATGGGAAGGATGGAATTGAATTCCCGGCTTTTGCCCAACAGGGTACCTTCCGACATAAACGGCCATGGAATAAATGCTTTAAAACCCGGGCTTCCGGCAGGCTTCTGCGCCTGAAGTTCTCTCAGCTGCACCAGGTGTTCCATTCTTTCAAGCGGAGTCTCGATGTGTCCAAACATCATGGTGGCAGAAGTCAGCATGTGCAATTGATGGGCCTCTTTCATCACCTCAAGCCACTCCCCGGCAGAGGCTTTGCCCGGCGATATCTCTTTTCTCACCCTGTCGCACAGAATCTCAGCACCGGCTCCAGGTAAACTGTCAAGACCTGATTCCATTAGTTTTTCAAGAACTTCCCGGTAGGAAAGACGCTCCTTTCTGGCAATGTGTACTACCTCCGGCGGACCGAGTGCATGCAATTTTACATTCGGATATTTCTGTTTCAGATCACTAAAAAGATCGGTATAAAATTTCAGCCCATAGCGGGGGTGCATCCCTCCCTGCAGCAAAAGTTGATTGCCTCCAAGTTGAATCATCTGCTCAATCTTCTGGTGGTACTCTTCCATGGTGGTGGTATAAGTTCCTTCACCATTGATCTTTCTGTGAAAATTACAGAAGGTACAACCAGATATGCAGATATTCGTGATATTGACATTCCTGTCGATCATCCAGGTAACTACCTTGCCTGGTTTATGAATTTGTCGCAACGCATCGGCAACCCAAATTAAATCAGCGGTGGAAGCTTCAAAAAAAAGCTTAACAGCCTCTGATGCAGACAATGGTTCCAGCCGGATAGCCCTTTGAAATAAAGCGTCTGACATGATAACTTATTAAATTAAAAATAACCTGTTTTATATTGGGTTAAAGGTAGTAATTTTGGGCCAAAGGATATTGAAAGGAGGGATAAGCTGTTTTATTCCTGACTTTGATAGTGCTTTAAATGAAAAAACACCGGAAAGGGAAAAACAGTTAATACCTTTTCCCATTTTCTGAATTTACCTGAAGATTAATGATTTAACAATAAACAATCCTGATAAAATGATACTAAAGAAGGCCGATCCAGATGCAATTCATCAAAATCGTTGTTTCCTGATCAAAGAGGGTGCCACCGATTCGCAGATTCCAGTCAATGAAGAGGAGCGTTTTTACCTGATCGACAAACTCGAAAAGGAACAACGACTGGTTGAGATCAACCGGTATTCCAGCAAATTGCTGATCGTAGGAATCCCTGTCACAAAGGGTGAAAACGCAACCCTCGAAGCCTGGAGAAGGCAGGGAAATGAAGTCGCTCAATGGGCCAAAAAGGAGAAGCTGCAATCTATTGAGGTTAATTCACTGCTTGACAGTACTGAACAGTTGATCGCATTCGCTGAAGGTGTAGTCCTGGGCAGTTACCAATTTCTGAAATACCAGACAAAGGCTGAAAAATTAAGGACTACCCTGCAGGAGATCTGTTTTAGCGGAGAGCAGCTTACCGAAAAGCAAATGGGTTATCTAACAATCCTGACTGAAGCTGTCTGCACTGCCCGCGACATGGTCAATGAACCCGTGATCAGTCTTAATGCCGAGAAATTTGGCGCCATTCTTCATCAGTTGAGCACCGAAGCAGGCATTCAAGCGGATGTGCTTGGCAAAGAGCAAATTGAATCCCTGGGAATGGGTGGATTGCTGGCTGTCAACAAAGGAAGCATCGACCCTCCTGCGTTTATTGTGATGGAATGGAAACCCGTGAATGCAGTGAACAGCAAGCCGGTTGTTTTGGTTGGGAAAGGGGTTGTTTTTGACACCGGCGGACTGAGTCTTAAACCTACCGCCAAATCCATGGACTTCATGAAAAGCGATATGGCGGGAGCAGCGGCTGTTGCTGCGGCCATCAATGTAGCCGCCAAAAATCAGCTGCCACTCCATATCGTAGCCCTGGTTCCAGCCACCGACAACCGTCCCGGCGGCAATGCCATAACTCCCGGAGATGTAATTACCATTTCAAACGGGGCAACGGTTGAGGTTTTGAATACGGATGCTGAGGGTCGGCTAATTCTTGCAGATGCGCTGTGCTATGCCAGAAAATATGATCCGATGCTCGTCATTGATCTGGCTACTTTAACCGGCTCTGCGGCAATGACACTGGGAATTCATGGAATTGCCGCCATGCACAACGAATGTGGCAACCTGTTTGACTTGCTGAAGGAGGCAGGAGAAAGGGTTAACGAGCGTTTGGTGGAACTTCCGCTCTGGGAAGAGTACGATGAGATGATCAAATCGAACATTGCCGACATGAAAAATATTGGTGGTGGGGAAGCTGGGGCCATCTCAGCGGGTAAGTTCCTGCAAAGGTTTGTTGATTTTCCCTGGATTCACCTCGATATTGCTGGTCCCTCCTTCCTGCACGCAGCCGATCATTATCGTACCATCGGTGGAACAGCAACTGGAGTAAGGCTATTATCCGATTTTTTTAACTCACTTGTTCTTCAGGCGAATTCAGGCTCAATTTAAAACCGGAACCCCCGAATGATTGAATAAAAGTTTAAATTTGACAAATAAAGCGAACGGGAATCGACCGTTTATACCAATACATTTGACGCATGGAACATCATAAATTGAGAATAGGAATTACCCACGGAGATATCAATGGCATAGGATATGAAGTGATTATCAAAACACTGTCGGATAGTAGATTGCTTGAGTCTTGTACCCCAATAGTTTATGGTTCGCCAAAAGTTGCAGCCTACCATCGCAAAGCGCTGGATGTTGAGTTATTCAGCTTCAACCAGATATCCTCGGCGCGGGATGCCAACTCAAAAAGAGTCAATATCATCAATTGTATTGACGAAGAAATCAGGGTTGAACTGGGAAAATCTACTCCCGAAGCAGGAGAAGCCGCTCTTCTCGCGCTTCAGGCTGCAGTGAAAGATTTGAAGTCAGGCGATATTGATGTGGTGGTAACCGCTCCTATCAACAAAGAGAACATTCAGTCGGATCAGTTTAAATTTCCCGGGCATACCGAATATTTCGCCAGCGAATTTGCGGCCAAAAACTATATGATGCTGATGGTCAGCGATCAACTGAAAGTTGGGGTTGTGACCGGGCATATTCCTCTGTCTCAGGTTCCTCAGGCATTAACGAAGGAAAAAATAGTTTCAAACATCCGCATCCTTCACAAGACGTTATTGGAAGATTTTTCTATCCGTAAACCACGGATCGCGGTTTTGGGATTGAACCCGCATGCCGGTGATCATGGTGTTATTGGTAAGGAGGACCAGGATATCATCTATCCGGCCATCAAACAGGCCAACGATGAGGGGATCATCGCACTTGGACCTTTTGCCGCAGATGGGTTCTTCGGCGCGGGTGACTACAAAAAATTTGATGCCATACTCGCCATGTACCACGATCAGGGACTGATACCATTCAAGGTACTTGCCTTCGAATCGGGCGTCAATTTTACAGCCGGATTACCAATCATAAGAACCTCGCCCGGACATGGAACTGCCTATGATATTGCCGGAACCGGAGTAGCCTCGGAAGATTCCTTCCGGAATGCGATCTACCTGGCTATCGATGTTTTTGAATCCAGAAAATTGTACCTGTCGCTTTCCAAAAATCAATTGAAACACCACGAGATCGACCGTACAGGAGGAGAATAATACCTTACAAACTCAGTTACTCATGTTCGAACATATAAAAGGATCAGTGATCAGTTTGACCCCGGCCGGGATTGTGATCGAGGCTGGAGATATCGGCTATTTGATCCACATATCGCTCACCACCTATTCCCAACTTCACGGTAGTGAAAAAGCGAAATTATTCCTTCATCAGGTGGTTCGTGAAGATGCCCACATTTTGTATGGTTTCTTTGAACAGACGGAACGGGAACTTTTCAGAATGCTGATCTCAGTCAATGGAATAGGTGCCAATACGGCCATCATGATGCTTTCATCACACAAACCCGAAGAGCTTCAGAATGCCATTCTCACCGAGAACGTTGGCTTATTGAAGAACATCAAAGGTATTGGGGTAAAAACGGCCCAAAGGGTTATCATCGATCTGAAAGATAAAATCGGGAAACTTCCTGCCGGTGATCTATTGTTCAGGTCAGTGGAAAATCCCGTTCGCACTGAGGCGGTTGCAGCATTGGAGATGCTCGGTTTTAACAAGAAAGCTGTTGAAAAACTGATCGACCAGGTCCTGACAGAGCAACCGGCCATTTCTGTTGAAAACCTGATCAAATTGGCGTTAAAGAGCTTTTGACAAAATTGAAAAAAGTACTTTTCAAGACCCTGGTTGCAACATTGCTCTCCGCATGTATTGCACTGTTTTGGCATAGCACCGCATCCTTTGGAACTGCAAATGCTATGCACAGGGGCTTTGATGCACTCTTTTTACCTTCCGGCGATTCGATAGCCGGGGATACAATTACCTCTCACCTTCGTGCAAAGAGAAAGGAAAATCCTTTCTCTCAGTTATCTTACAGGGACAGTACTGCCTTGTATCTGAAAAAACCATCAAATATCCATACAGAAGTACTGTACGATGCACTTACCGGTCAATATTTAATCACAGAAAAAGCCGGAGACATTGAGTACCGGTTACCCGGATCGCTGAGCTTGCATGAGTTCATTCAAAGCGATCTGAAAGAGTCCGTCGACCGCTACTGGCGAAAAAAAATATCCCAGCAATCCTTCGAACGCCGCACACAAATTATTCCGCAGTTTCAGATTGGCGGAGATGCCTTCAACAAGGTCTTCGGCAGCAGTATTGTGAACATCCGCCCTCAGGGATATGTCGAGATGAGCATGGGATTGAAAAGCAACAAAATTGAAAATCCGGCTATTCCTACCCGTATGCAACGCAATACCACCTTCGATTTTAATCAAAAAATCAATGTGAGCCTGGATGGTGAGATTGGCGACCGGTTAAAGATGAGGTTCAACTACAACACCGATGCCACCTTCGATTTTGAAAATAAAATTAAGCTTAACTATTCAGGAGGAGAAGATGATATCGTAAAAAGCGTTGAGGCAGGAAATGTCTCCATGCCGCTTACCGGAACACTGATCCGCGGGGGAACCAACCTCTTCGGCGTCAAGACAGAACTTCAATTCGGAAAGCTTTCGGTCACCACCCTCTTTTCTCAGCAAAAAGGCGAAACCAAGGTAATCAACACGGAAGGGGGAGCAGAACGCACGAAATTTGAAATCAATGCCACCAATTATGATGCCAACAGAAACTTCTTCCTTGGACATCATTTCTACAATACTTACGACCAGGCACTTGCTGAAATTCCCATCCTGAAAACCTCCGTCACCCTCAACAAAGTAGAGGTTTGGGTGACCAATAAATCGAGCCATTTTCAGGAGTCCCGCAACATTCTGGCTCTGCTCGATCTTGGAGAGAACGGACAAAACAAGCAAAATCAAACTATTCCAGAATTTGGCGACACACCGGGTCTGCCCTATCCCTATAATCAGCTTCCCAACAACAATATCAACGGCATTTACAAAGCGCTAACCACCAATTATTCAGACATCCGTGATATTGCAAAGCTGAATGAAGTTCTTAAGCCTCTGTCGGTAAGGGATTTCATTGCCGGTCGCGACTATGAAAAGATCGAAAATGCCAGGCGGCTCGATTCTACGGAATACACTATCAATAAGCAACTTGGGTATATCTCCCTCAACATGGCGCTCAACGCCGACGAAATTCTGGCAGTCGCCTATCAGTACACTGCCAACGGGGAGACTTTCCAGGTAGGGGAATTTTCAACCGATGGTATTGAGGCACCAAAAACACTCGTTCTTAAGCTGTTGAAAGGAACAAACCTCAATCCCATTTTTAAGAACTGGGACCTGATGATGAAAAATATCTACAACATACGTTCCCAGAGAATTTCGAATGAAGAGTTTAAACTCGATGTTCTCTACCGGAATGATGCCTCCGGAACTAACCTTAATTACCTGCCGGATGGTCCGTTAAAGGAGAAAAACCTGCTGGCCGTGATGAATCTGGATAACCTGAACAGTCAGCTTGATCCATACCCGGACGGCGTTTTTGACTTTGTGGACCGTATCACCATTGATGCCCAAAAGGGAAGGATCATATTTCCGGTTGTTCAGCCGTTTGGCTCAAACCTGGAGAAAAAATTCAACGGTGACGCCGCAGCCATCAAAAGATATGTCTATTCATCGCTCTACAACAATACCCGGACGGTTGCGGAGCAGGATGCGGAAAAAAATAAGTACCATCTGAAGGGAAGTTACAAAGGTCTTTCCAATTCGGAAATCTCACTGGATGCCATCAACATTGCCAGGGGATCTGTAAAAGTTATGGCCGGTGGCAGACAACTTCAGGAAGATGTGGACTTTATCGTCGATTATACCCAGGGTCGGGTGAAGGTCATCAACCAGGGATTGCTGGAATCTGGCACACCGATTTCCATCTCTACCGAGAGTCAGGATCTTTTTACCATGCAGCGCAAGACTATGCTGGGAACCCATCTGAACTACGAGATCAGCAAGAATTTCAACATCGGCTCTACCGTCATGTATCTCCTTGAAAAACCGCTGACCCAGAAGGTCAACTATGGCGAAGATCCAATTGCCAACACTATGCTTGGCTTCAATGGTTCATACAGTGCCTCCTCCCCTTTTATTACCAAGATGGTGAATGCATTACCATTTATCAATACCAAGGAGGAGTCGAAAATTGCCGTTGAAATGGAGTGGGCAAAGTTGTTCCCCGGACATTCCAGGGCTATTTCAAAAGAAGGCGCTGTCTATCTGGATGACTTTGAAGGCACTACCACACCCATGAATTTAAAATCCTTTACCGGCTGGTCGCTTGCAAGTACTCCTCAGGGGAACGAGCAATTCCCGGAAGGGGATCTGATCAACGACCTTGCGTATGGTTACAACAGGGCATTGCTCTCCTGGTATGTGATTGACCCGTTCATGCAGCGGAATACGGCCCCATCCTACCTGATTCAGCAAGAAAAATTGGATGACCATAGCGTCAGGGAGGTATTTCAGTCAGAAATTTTTCCAAACCGGCAGAATCCCATAGGACAGCCAACCAATATCCCGACCCTGGACCTGGCTTTCTATCCCAACGAGAGAGGTCCCTACAATTTTGACACCTATCCAACGGCACTCTCATCCGGAGTCGCTAAGGATGGCTCGCTTTTACGACCGGAAAGCCGGTGGGGCGGGATCATGCGTAAAATAGAAACCAGCGATTTTGAGGCTACCAACGTGGAGTACATTGAATTCTGGATGATGGATCCTTTTGCAGAAGACAAGGCAGGTGATGAGAACCCGGGGGGGAACCTTGTTTTTCACCTGGGAACGGTTTCCGAAGATATCCTCCGCGATGGAAGAAAATCGTTTGAGCATGGCCTGCCTGCCAACGGGGATTATACCAATCTGGATATCACCACCTGGGGAAGGGTTTCGAGGCAACAGTCGCTGGTAAAAGCCTTCGACAATTCGGCACAGGCCAGGATCTTCCAGGATATTGGCCTGGACGGACTCAATTCGAAAGATGAGAGAACCTTTTACAAGCAGTTCTTGGCCTCCCTACTACCCCTCGTCGATGCCACTGCCATTGCCAAGGCAGAAAAGGATCCTTCCAACGATGATTTTCATTACTTCAGGGGAAGTGACTACGATCAGGAGAAAAAAGATCTCCTCGAACGATACAAATTTTACAGCAATACCGAAGGCAATTCACCCACAACAGACCAGTCGACAGAAAGTTATCCGACCGCAGCCACCTCAATACCTGATGTGGAGGACATCAATGATGACAATACCCTCAACGAGAATGAGGCCTATTTCCAGTACAAGTTGAAGATCGACAGGGCCAACATGGTTTTGGGAAAAAATTACATCACTGACATCAAAAAATCTGAAGTTACGCTCAAAAGCGGGAAAAAATCTGATATCACCTGGTTCCAGTTTAAAGTTCCGATCACTGAGCCTGATAAAGCCTATGGGGCTATCAACGACTTCAGATCGATCCGTTTCATGAGAATGTTGGTAAACGGATGGAAAAAGCCAGTCGTTCTGCGGTTTGCCACACTCGACCTGGTGCGCACCAACTGGAGAAGGTACGACAAAACCCTCAATCCCGATGGAAGCCCATCTTCAGTTTCAACCCAATTCGACCTGTCGGCTGTCAATATAGAGGAAAACAGCAACCGTAAACCTGTCAATTATGTATTGCCTCCGGGGGTCGACAGGGTAATCGATCCGGCCAATGCGCAACTACGCCAGTTAAATGAGCAATCCATGGTAATGAAAATTATGGATGTCGAACCGGGGGAGGCAAAGGCTGCCTACAAAACGACTTCGGTTGATTTGCGGCGGTACAAGAACCTTAAACTGGAGGTCCATGCCGAAAAGCTGGATGGGATGCCTTTGCGGGATAATGAGCTATCCCTCTTCATCCGGGTGGGTTCGGATTTTCAGTACAACTACTACGAATATGAAATACCGCTAAAACTGACCCCGCCTGGTTATTATGACAATGGGAAAGAGAGCGACCGATACATCGTCTGGCCGACAGAAAACAGGGTCTATATACCGTTGGACCTGCTGCCACAACTGAAGCTGGACCGCAACGCAGAGATGCATGCCAATGGTTCAACCATCGGGATGGGAGATATTTTTGAAGAGGTACACCGTGGTGTTAACAACAACCAGAATAAGATAAAAATTAAAGGAAATCCCGATCTGTCCGAGATCAGTATCATGATGATTGGCATTGGCAACAGAAAAGGCCACACTACCGGAAGTCGTTCGGCAGAGGTTTGGGTGAACGAACTGCGGTTGACCAATTTTGAGGAGAACGGAGGCTGGGCTGCCATTGGCCGGGTATCCGGAAACCTTGCCGACCTGGGGACCTACTCTTTTGCCGGAAGATGGATGACCTCCGGTTTCGGTGACATCGACTCCAAGATGTCGACCCTGTCGAAAGAGGATACCCGGGAATATGATGTCTCGACAAATCTCGAGTTGGGAAAATTCTTCAAACCTGAATCAGGCGTAAAGATTCCGATGTACATGAGCTTTTCGAAATCAGTAGCAACGCCTGAATACTCTCCTGTCGATAAGGATGTTAAGCTTTCAGACGCTCTCAACAATGCAGCTACAAAGTCGGAACGGGACTCCATCAAGAAAATGTCGCTGACCTTCAATACCCGGAAAAGTATCAACTTTACAAATGTTCAGATCGACAAACCAGGTAAAACCGGTGAAAAAAAGTTCTACGATGTTTCCAATCTTTCACTCTCCTACTCCTACAACCTATTCCAGCATGGGGATGTCAACACCCTTACTGAAAGGACGACCAACTCACGGACCTTGCTGAATTATCACTTCAACAGCAGGCCCAAATCCATTGATCCATTTAAAAATCTCTCTTTTTTGAAACCTAAATCGCTGACGTTGTTCAGGGATTTCAATTTCAGTTTAACGCCGGCACAAGTTTCTTTCCGCTCAGATATGAACGACATGCAGAGTGAATTGCAGTACCGGAACATTACCAATCCTGATTTTATTCTGCCGGTTTCGCACCAGAATAATTTCACCTGGAACCGTTACTATGATTTACGGTTTGACCTGACCAGAAGCCTCAAACTTGATTTTTCTGCTGTCAATGCCTCCCGGATCGGCGACCCGTTGAAACTCAATACACTGAATCAGGGAATCTATGAGTTGAGGCGCGATTCAATCTGGAGGTCAATACTGGAAGGGGGTAGAAATACCCATTACCACCATACCTGGAATGCCACTTATACCCTGCCAATCAACAAAATTCCGTTGCTGGAGTGGACTTCCGCTTCTGCCGTTTACCAGGCAGGATATGATTGGAACCTTGCTCCTGTCACTCGCGGTGATTATCAGTTGGGCAACTCCATCAGCAACATGAATTCGATCCAGTTAAATGGCCAGCTTGACTTTATTCAGTTGTACAACAAAGTTCCGTACCTGAGACGGGTGAACCAAAAATACGGTGAATTCAGCAGAGGAAGGAGGGAGAGCCAGGAAAACAGCCGCCAAAGATATTCGGGTCAACAAAATCCGGTGCCTGTCCAAAAATACACGGAACAGAACCTGAAACTCAAGAAAGATGCTCCATACTCCTTCTTCCACAAACTGGGATCATCCTCTGTTCAGGTAAAAATTGCCGACAAAAGCGGCAAACCCATCTCGGGCCAGGTTAAGGTCGTAAACGATAACAGGATAATTTTTACGCCAATAACCGACTCTGATGGAGTATCGGTTGAGATCACCCCCAAAAAAGATAAGGATACGGCTCCCAAAATTAATTTCGGCGAGATTACCTCCAGGTTTCTGATGATGTTGTACAATGTCAATATCTCCTATTCCGAGAATGGAGGAACTTCACTTTTCGGTTACCTGCCGGGAAGCAGCTTCTTTGGTCTAAACAACTATTCGGGAGGCAATGGCTCTTCCCTTGCACCCGGTTTGCCATTTATTCTTGGACACCAAAATGAGGGATTTGGTCTTGAGGCCGCCAACAAACGCTGGATCACCACCGATACCATCGTCAACAAACCTTACCAGATGAGCCACAACTCCCGGCTCAACCTGCGCGCCAAAATCGTCCCAATCCCTGACCTGAAAATCGAGCTGAATGCCAACAGGATCTTTGCAAAAAACTCCTCAGAATTTTTTATCTACAATGCTACCAATGGTTGGGACTCCTACAACAGCTCATTCAACGGAAACTTCAGCATGTCTATAATCACCATTGGAAGCTCATTCGAGAAACTGGGGAAAGCCTTTGTTCAGGATTCCAAAGGCTGGAACGATCTTCAGTCAAACAGAAGAATCATTGCCCAAAGATTGGATGCCGGACGTATTGCTAATCCCGGCTTCAACTACCAGCCCGGAATTATTGATCCGAATACCAGCTTCCCGGTAGGATATGGCCCTACTTCGCAGGAGGTATTAATCCCGGCTTTCTTTGCCGCCTACACCGGGAAAAGCGCAAACAGCGTGGAACTCACCCCATTCCCGTCTGCCAGATTTATGCTGCCCAACTGGAAAATTCAGTATTCGGGCGCCGTCAGCAAAATAGAAGGACTGAAAAATGTGATGAAATCGATGAATATCATCCACGACTACCGTTCAACCTACAACGTCGGTTCATATCTTTCAAACATGCAGTATCGAAATGCGGACGATGGATTTAGTTATATCAGGGATGCACAAAACAATTTCCTGCCTCAACGTGATATCACTGCTATCAACATCAATGAGACCTTCAATCCGCTGTTTGATGTGGATATTACCTGGCTCAACAACTTTACGACCCGTTTCGAGTACAGGAAATCGCGTAACATTACCCTCAGCCTTACCAACAACCAGGCAACTGAGATGTACAACAACGAAGCCAGTCTGGGCCTTGGGTACAGGTTTGAAAACATGAAGCTCTTCATCAAAACAAAGAGCTCCTCGAAAGCGCTTAACAACGACCTCAACATCAGGGCCGATGTCACCTACGGCAAGAACAAAACAGTTTTGCGCAAACTGGTGGAGACCAATACGCAACTAACAGCCGGACAAGATGCCCTGTCAATAAAATTCTCGGCAGACTATAACCTGAGCGAAATCTTTATCGTCAGGCTGTTTTACGACCGGATCGTGAACAATCCTTACATTTCGAATGCCTACCGGACGACTAATTCGAATGTAGGAGTTAGTTTTAGGTTTACGCTGCTGCAGTGACGGAGGAAGGACGGAGACGACTAGGATGACGGAAGGACGGAAGGACTGGGGGGACTGGGAGGATGTGCTGATTGGAGGATGTGAAAATTGGGAAATGTGGAAATGTGGAAATTGACAGTTGCACAATCCTAATATTCCTGACCACCATGGTGTACTTTTGCAAATCATACCCCAGAGGGGTTAAATGTTAATAGCCCGGGGTAAAGCGACGAAGGAGCGGAACCCCGGGTTGG
>CAYHQN010000025.1:0-39262 GCA_964358545.1 uncultured Tangfeifania sp.
TAGCCATATAACAAAATAAACCGTCTCTTTTTTCAATTTGGTAAAGTAGAATTAGATGTTTTTTTTAATTAGGCTTAGCATATACTGCGAATTTCTTCACTCGCATTTTATCCTTATTTCCCGTTAGTATCAACCTCACCTGATTAGTCTGGACAGGCTCAATAATTTCCACACGTTTCCTTCCTATGCTTAAGCCCGAAGAAACCAATTTCCATTGCCCAGCGATAGATGCTTCTACTTTGTATTGTTGTATGTGCTGTCCGCTGCTGATCTCTTCTTCTACCTCAATCAACTCTATTTTACCTTTTTCAGACACTTGCAGATTTATAGTATCACCAGTCTGTTTTACATTTAAAATCCCCAGGGGAGTTGAGAACATTCTATTTATTTTTTTGCCTAATTCATCTAAGTTTTTTACTTCCACTTGTGGTATAATCCCACTGGTGTCAGGTGTCATATTGATGAGCAGGTTAGCGCCACGACCGATAGACTCAAAATAAACTTTCGTCATGAAGTCGATATTCCGCAATGTCTTGTCTGAATTAGGCGCCCAAAACCAGACGTCGCGTGTGTTGATGCAAGCCTCTGCAGGCAGCCAGCCAGCGCTTTGCGGACCTACCCAATGGGTTAAACCCTCTCCGGGTTTAACAACATTCCATAATGGGTAAGCAGCCCATCCCTGCTCGCTTCCCGACCAACGGATATCAGGTTTTGTGCCGCCCATTACGATGGCATCCGGTTGTAAATGTTTTACCATGGAACGAATAGCATCACCATAAGCAGTCCCCAGTGGTTTCATCGTTTTAGGATCCATCACATCCCATCCAAAAGGATCATAAGCCCCATCGAACCACAGGTATGAAATTTTACCGTAGCCGGTCAATAACTCCCTGAGCTGCTCCAGAAATACCGGAAAATATTTATCTATATCCCCTGCTAATTTTCTTTCTCCCTGTGGATCGGGAGTACTGGTACAACCAAAATGCTTATCACCTGCCGACACGTAAAACCCTATTTTCATATCATGTTTTTTGCAGGCTTTAACAAATTCATCAACTACATCGCCTTTTCCGTTTTTCCATGGCGATTGCATAACAGAATAATCTGTCGTTTTAGTCGGCCATAAACAATAGCCATTATGGTGTTTAGCCGTAAGTACGAGATGTTTAGCGCCAAACGATTTGGCCGTTTTTACCCATTGTTCTGCATCCAATTTAGAAGGATTAAATAAATCAGCAACGGGAACCGCCAGAAAATCAGATTTGTTAAAAGTAGCCGGTCCAAAGTGAATAAAAGCTCCTATCTGATCTTGCTGATAGGCTAATTGTTGCGAAGATGGTTTATAATTTATCTCAGATGAGGCACTAATTTGTTTTTGGACTTCTCCGGAAGGCGCTACCAGCACCGGTGTCCAATCGCCTTTATGGCTGGGAGGGACAGCGGATTGCTTTTCAGGATCATTAAAAAAATGTTCACATAATTGCCTTGGGGTTCCATCGTAGGTTGCCCATTGCAAATCACCTGCAGTGGTTTGATCGCTACCTGTAAAATAAAGAATAGTCTTTCCCTTATAATAGCACAATTCAACATCTGATGCATTGCTCTCACGGATATCAGGTTTGATCAGCAGGATATTTTTATGGGAAGGATCAAAAGTGATAAATGACCTTCCTGCTGGCGCATCTTCCCAATGCACCAAATCTTTGGAACGTGTAATTCTTGTCTCATATCCTTTTTTGAGCGATTCCAAGTAAAGCGTGTAATACCAGTCCCCTTCATAATACAAGGCCGGGCCCCCCACATATTTATCCTTCCCATAAATGGCATCAGGTATCTCTTTCCAATTCTTCAGATCTGAAGACTCCATATACCGGAAGGTAAAGGCTGGCCACCGTTTATCATTTGTTTCGTACAACAAAATGAATTTGTCTTTTCCCCTGCAAACTGCTGTATTGAAGAAAAACTCATTAGGAGCGGCCCGAAATACCGTAACCGGCTTTGTCCAGTGCTTTAAATCAGCAGAACTGGTCATTGAAATCTCTGTCATCTGCCGCCATGGTTTGTTCTGCCCATAATTGCCTGCAAATACATATACTCTTCCCTCCCAGGTAAGTACAGTACCAAAACCATGATTCCTTAATGCAACAGATGCTATTTTTTTTGATTCCACATCACGGATACGCACTTCATCCTCATGAAAAAAATCTCCGGGCTTTGCGCCGGAAACATCCCAGAAACGCTGATTATTTTCCATCAGGTACAATCTGTTCTTAAAAACAAACGGAGAAGTTTCCACCAGTGGTGACCCCAGACGTCCCTGTTTGATAATAGGATTAGTCCAGGTTGACTGTGCGGATATTAAAATGGCACTGCATACAAAAATAGTAAACAGGCAAAATCGTTTTGTGATGACGGTACGTTTCATTTAGTAGTTGATATAAAGTTATAATTTCCTGATCCTATGTGATATACTGCACTCCCTTTTTCTATTCTTAAAAAACTGATATTTTGGTCTTGTGCAGGTGAATGGTTACTTTCTTTAACTGATCCCATATTTTCAGCAGGTACATAAACGGTAGCTGTTGTATTACAAGGAATTGAAATATTCATTATTACCTGGTTGCCTCGTTTCTGCCAATTACTTACTATTGTTCCATATACGGAATTATAAGAGCTGTTTACCCAGTGTAAGTCTCCAACCATATTCGGTTTGATAAGTATTTTTTTAAATCCTGGCGCATCAGGACTGATTCCTCCAAGTGACTGATAAATCCACCCTCCGATATTACCCGCAAGAGAAGGCATAAACACTTGCCCTCCATGCCACATTTCTTTCATCAGGCTATTGTCTGATCCAATCGTGTTACTGTACCATGATGGATAATCCTGAATGGTTGTCATTTCCCATCCTATTTCCGGTGCAAAGTCTGCCAAAAACTTTAACAAATACGTAGTAGAACAAAAACCGGTAGAAAGATGGGTGCCGTGTGCTTCAATTTCGGACAGCAATGCTTTTTCAACTAATGGGACCAGTTTTTCTGGTACAAGCCCGAGAGCTAATGGCAATATTTGACCGGCTTGTGTACAAACCCTATTTCCCGACCACCAAATTTTATGAGGGACTATTCCATTCAAAACACTCAAAGGATAACCGGGGGTAACCTTCCAACCCAATTCTCCATAAATACCTGTTGTTGTATCTAAGAAATTTTTATTAAATGTTGTTTTTATTCTTTGGGCCAGTTCTGAATATTTTTTCACATCTTCCGTTTTACCCATCATTTCAGCAGTTTTACTCACAATTGTAGCATAATAATACCAGGCTGGTGTATTGATGATCCGACGTGGTGTCTCTTCAATAGGACACCAATCGGAAAGTCCCCAATCCTGCAAACCATCTTTGCTCATACTGCTAAGGTAATCTACATATCGTTTCATGGCCGGGTAAGATTCCTTCAAGAATGATTCATCTCCATAATATTGATACAAATTCCATGGTAACCAAACTACACACCCCCCCCACCATGGACTGTTGTAATCATCAAAGTAAGCACCGGGGCAAACATCGGGAACATTACCATCTTCCCTTTGGTCGTTGACCATGTCCAGTTGCCAACGTTCATACATTCTTTGTGCATCAAACAAATAGGTATTTGGAACAAACATAGTTACTATATCCTGTGTCCATGCTTTCCATTCGCGAGTGGGATCATTGGGTAAAAAAGTAGTATAATATGCTGAAGTCCGCCGAACAATATCCTCCAAACTATTTATTAAACCATCGGAACAAGTGAAACTACCGACCCTGTCCCACCCATTTGATATAATGCGGGCTGTCACATCTTCTAATTTTGGAACTTGCGTGACACCTGCAATTTCCACTTTATTTATGGCAATATTATAAAAACGAGGCTCATATACTTCATCATCTCCACTCCCTGCCAGCACAAATTTACAACTGCTATTCGACACGCTACCAATTAGTACCGTTGCAGGCGCTGAAGATACAGGTGTAATAGTAATAGCAGTACCTGTTTTTCCTTTGGTACGAAAATAAACCGTGCCAGCTACCTCACGACCAAAATCAAACATGTAGACATTTTTTGCAACATCGTAAGTCATCGACACAGGATGAATTTCTTCAATAATCTTACATGGTGGTTCCTTTTGTCGTACTAAAATTCCTTCTGTGCCCTTAACAACTTTTGCCAGTTCCCAATCATTGTCGTTATATCCTGCTTTATCCCAACCGGGGTGAGATTTTCGAAGGTCAATATCTTCTCTTATTATATGTGAATATGTTATTTCCCCCAACGACCATTTCCAACTTTCATTCGATAAAATTGTGGATTCTGTTCCGTCTTTATATTCTATATGTAGGTTAAAAAGGAGCTTGGGTTTATCTACATAGATGTTCTTTTCAAAATTATGGCCGTAGCCTTGTCCGTACCAACCGTCAACTAATGTTATCGCTAATGCCTTACGACCCTGCTTTGACAGTTCTTTGGATACATCGTAAGCCATATATTGAGTGCGTTTATTGTAGGAGGTAAATCCCGGTGTAACTAAGTAACTACCTACTTTCTGTCCATCAATGCTTAATTCTGAAAATCCAAGTCCACAGAAATAGGCCATCGCGCGTTTCACCTGTTTTTTTATTTCGATTTCTTTACGCATATAAACCGCTCCATGTTTGGTATCGGCATTAGCTCCTATCCATTTCCCCTGCCAATCTGACTGATTCAATTTCCCAGTTGCAAAGCTATCCAGTTTACTCCAGCCAAAATCTTTCCCATTATTAGTAATAACCTTCACTTTCCACCAATATTGCATTCCTGACTGAAGAGGTTTTCCGTCATATTGCACAGCGATAGAATTATCACTTTCCACCTTTCCGCTATTCCATACATCCCCATCACCTTTTTTCAGTAGTTCTTCACTTGAAGCTACCAGTATTTGATAAGCCGATTGGGTAATACCTCTTTCGGAAGACTCAATCCACCATGATAAACGTGGGTTTTTGACATCTATTCCTATGGGATTTTCTTCGTTTTCGCAACGTAAATTATTTATGAAATTAACTGCTTCTTTTTCTGAATTTACTACTACTTCCAATGGTATATTCTTAACTTTATTACCAAATACCTCTATTTCTGATAGTTGAAAATAATACCTGCGGACATCCGCTAAACGCAATCGGGTTGCTTCTATTTTAACGAAACGCCCCTTAGCATTTTTCATTGCAAATATTTGTGCATTTCCATCTAAAGGTATTGGATAATCCCTTTTTTGAACTATTACTTTCCACGGCTCGCCCTGCAGACAAACCTGAATACTAAAATTTTCAGGAAATCCTTTGCCTGCCATCTCTCCATCTCCTCTCGGAAATAGTAAAATTTTATCAATATCACAGGAGGTACCTAAATCAACCACTACATATTCCGGATACAAAAAGTGATCAGGATACATCGCGAATGCTTTGCTGCTCCAGCCTTTACCTCCTTTTTCACCATCAGTCAACTTATTTACAGACCATCCATTTGATTCTATAGAGGAAAAAGCTTTACATGATTTTCCATCTGATATATTTTTACCGGGTTCTGCTCTTATTGCTGAAATGCAGCTAAAAATAACTGCCAGAGTAACAAAGAATTTTGAATTTCCTTTTTGTGGCATTTTATACTCCTTTAAATTCATACGAATAAATTGAGTTTAACTTACTTAAATTGAAATACTTGATTCATATGGAACCCTTAAAGATTTTATTCATTTCTTTTTGTGAACGACAGTTCATGAGGGTTTCATGTGTCATAAGCCGGAAAAAGAAAAATAGTATCACGGCACAATTCCCAAATATATGTTTGAGAAATGTGCCGATCAACTGCCAATTTTATCTATTTAATTATTAATAACCCGGGTTTTGGACAAGCTTTGGATTATTATCCAACTCCCTTTGTGGAAAAGGCCACAAGTAATGCTCCGGTTTAAAAACCAAAGAAACACCTCCCGGATTTTTAAGCGTAGGCATTTTAGTATCGGCTATTCCCCAACGTTTGATATCAAAATAACGAAGACCTTCCAAGGCCAGCTCAATACGCCTTTCATGCCGGATATAATCGCGTAGCAATCCCTGCGAATTATATTTGGCCCGATCAACCGGTGGCATATTAACTCCAGGTCTGCTCCTTATCTGATCAAGTGCATTATATATACTTGCGTCCGGACCGCTTGCTTCATTTTTTGCTTCTGCATACATCAATAACACATCTGCATAGCGTATCCATACCATATCCTGATCAGAGTCTGTCCTTCCGTAACTCCATGGAACATGTGTAAAATCTACATACTTTCTCATCTGATAGCCTGTATAACCGATCCATGAGGGCTGTTGCCATACTTCAGTTGTGTTGCGCATTGTCAATTTCAGGCGGGGATCGCGCTTATCCCAGGTTAAATCAGCCGGATCGTACAAAGGAGATTCCATAATAGATTTACCATCAATACATTCATAGTCATCTACTAAATTCTTGAATGGACCTATAGCTCCATACCACCCTATCTGAACATCCATGCTTTCTACAAAAGCAGTTGGATCAGTTGGACTCAAATATTGCGTGGAAAAAATAATTTCCGGATTTCCTCCTTGCGTTGCAGTTAGAAACAAACCAAGATAATTATTAGCCAGGCTAAACTTACCCGAGCTTATTATTTGTTGCGCAAAACCTGCGGCTTCCGCCCATTTCTTTTCGTATAACAAGACTCTTGCCTTAATAGCCATTGCACTTCCTTTGACCGCATGCCCTGCGTAGCTTACATCCGGCAAACTCGAAATGGCAGCATCCAAATCTCCATGAATAAATGCTAATACATCTGCTTTGGGACTTTTGGCTATTTTAGATTCATCTGCACTCTTAGGTGTTTCCTTATAAAGGATTACATCACCAAAGAAATTCACCAGATCAAAATACATCAATGCACGCAGAAACCTCACTTCAGCCTTAGCTGCTTTTTTCGTTTCGTCACTAATTGGTGCCTTATCAACATTTGCGAGAAAAAAATTGCAACTGGCAATTGCACGGTAAGGAGCAAAATAAGCAGCATCTATTGCACCGCCGGAAGTGGGACTTATCACCCCTATTTGCATAGCGACAGTATTAAAATAAGCATACCCATAAGCGTTATCAGAAAGACAATCTAAATATACCCTTTGATAACCTAAAACACCATCCTGCATCCGTCTATAACAGCCTGCTAAAGCCATTTGAGCATCCGCATCTGTTTTCCAGAATGTTCCACTGGAAATCTGATCCAAAGGATTCTTATCAAGGAAATCTTTTTGACACGAACTACATAGCATCAGAGTAGTTAGCACTACTGAAACTGTTACTGAATATAATTTTTTCATATTATTATATTTAATAATTTAAAATTTAATATCAAGTCCAAAATTAATAATACGAACCTGAGGGTATTGCGCATATCTGCCAAAACCGCCTATAGTAGTGCCAGTTCTGGAAAGTGTTTCAGGATCGGCTCCTTCGAATTTTGTGAATGTGAGCAAGTTGTCTCCCGAAACAGATAGTGTTATACCCTTCGACCTGATTTTATCTGCTATCCGTTTAGGTAATGTATAGGATAAACTAATATTTTTTAAGCGAAGGTAAGAAGCATCCTGTAAATAGTAAGTGGATGGATAGGCAGCAACGCCTCCATAGTCCCACGAATCGTATATTGCCGGAACAGTATTACTTGGATTTGTAGGGCTCCAGGCATTTCTGAATTTAGTAGTAGGTGGTGTCCCCTGCAGAAAGGGATCAATACCCCAGCCACTCAATGGCAATTTATTTCCTTGTGTTCCCTGAAAAAATACAGATAATGCAAATCCTTTCCAGGAAACATTCATCCCAAAGGAATAAATAAAGTCAGGGTACATACCCTTTATTGTCTTTCGGTCATCAGCATTAACCACACCGTCTCCATTCTGATCTTTTATTTTCAGATCACCTGGCTTGGACGGGTAAAACGGCTGTTTCGGAGAGTTATTAATGTCTTGCTGGCTTTGGAAGATACCTATCCATTCATACATATAGTAGGAGTTATAAGGCAATCCGACTTCGTTAACTCCTTTTGTAGAAGTACGTATTTTTAAAAGTTTATTTGCATAAGTGGAGATTTGGAAATAAGCATTGTAGCTAACCTCCCCAATTTGATTGGCGTGTCTCAGTTCTGCCTCCCATCCCATATTTTGTAATTCTCCATCATTGGTTACTGGTCCGCTGATACCCAGGCTTCCAGGGACAGGCTGAGAGGTCAGAATACCGGAAGTGTTTTTCTTAAACCAGTCGAATGTCACGCCGAAAAGTCCTTTATAAATATCCAGGTCCAAACCCACGTCAGCTACTCGCGTAGTTTCCCATTTGAGTGTCTTATCTGTCAGTCGGTTTAATACCACAGCAGGCTGAAGTTGTGATCCGTAAGGATACTCCGTAAGGGATAAAATATCCTGGTAAGGATAAGTACCTATTTCCTGATTCCCCAGCGTTCCTAAAGAAGCCCTGAGTTTCATATTATCAATCCAGGCAAACTTGTCATGGATAAAACGCTCTTGAGATAGCCTCCAACCTGCCGATACAGCCGGAAAAATGCCCCAACGATTATCGGGAGCAATACGCGAACTTCCGTCATACCGAACGTTGGCTTCGAGTAAATATCTACTTTTATAATCATAATTAACGCGACCAAAATAGGAACGGATCGCCCATTCACTGGAAGTACCTGACAAAGATTGCCCGATAGGGGATCCTGCATTTATTTGATCCAGGAGGGGATTAGGAAAGTTAACTCTTTGTCCTTGTATATTCTGGGTCTTATAAGACTGCTGCTCGTATCCTGCCAAAACTTTTATAGTATGATCGGCGTCAAACTTTGTGTCGTAAGTTAAAGTAGAATAAAATGATGGCAACACACTTAGTGTATACCTGTCCGTTAAACCTGCACCTTTATTTCCATCATTATAATAAGTATAATCAGCTGCACCAGCTGGCTTAATAAACATATATTGCGGAACAGCCACCTGGTGTTGTTTATAGGTATCATGAGTATAATTAAGAGCGCCCTTTGCCAGCCAAACCAGGCCTTTAAACGGGGTTACCTCAATATAAGCCTGGGAGTTCATGGCATAAGTGGTGGAGTGTTGATAATTCCCCGGATTAAGGTCAGTCTCAGGATTACGGTTGTGCCCTTCTCCCTGGTATGCCCAGGCAGATACCCTTCCGCTTCCATCCGGCAAAAATGGGGTAAAATTCGGAGCGCCCTGATAAACAAGAAGCACTATGTCACTATTAACGTTGCGGGGTTCCTTTATTACCTTTTCTGCCATATTGATAATAGTTCCTACTCTGACTATTTTATTCAACTGTGTGCTTAGATTCAGAACGGCACTGTATCTTTTATAATTGAAAGCGGGTAAAATTCCATCCTGGTCCAAATAGCCCATGGATAAACTATAGGTTGTTTTATCGTTGCCTCCGGAAAATCGGAGATTGTGGTTCTTAACAGTAGCCGGTTTGAAATAATAGTCAACCCAGTTAAAGCTCGGGTACTGAGCCTTGTCAGTAGGATTTCTATACAAATCAATCTGTGCCTGTGTATACAATGGAGGTAATTTGGCCCTTACCTTGGCTGCGTTAAACATGGTCATATATTCAGATGAATCGTAAATGAAATCAGGCAATCTTGTTGCAGTATGAATTCCAACATCAGCTCTGTATTCTATCATAGACTCACCTTTCTTCCCTTGCTTTGTCGTAACAAGAATAACCCCGTTAGCAGCCCTTGATCCATAAATAGCTGCGGACGCCGCATCTTTCAATACTGAAATATTTTCAATATCATTAGGGTTAAGATTGTTCATTGACCCTATGATTCCATCGACCAATACCAATGGACTTGAAGATGCTCCAAAAGATCCCAGTCCTCTTACCAGTAACTGCGGATCATCCCGTCCTGGTGAGGCAGTTGGTTGAATAACCTGCAAGCCGGCAACACGACCTTGAAGCAGATTCGCAGCATTAGGCTTTGGAATACTACCCAATATATTGGCTGAAACATTTGATACTGCTCCTGTCATACTAACTTTCTTCTGGGTGCCGTAACCAACGGCAACAACTTCGTCAATACCAACAACATCTTCAGCAAGGGTCACATTAATTGTTGTATTGTTACCAATAACAATTTCCTGAGCTTTCATACCAATAAATGAAAACACAAGTGTTTTGGCATCGGCAGGTACTGATATTCTGAACTTTCCGTCCGCATCTGTATCAATTCCGGTCGTGGTACCTTTCACAACGACACTTACGCCAGGCAACGGAAGCCCTTTGCTGTCTTTCACTGAACCGGAGATTTCCTTTTTCTGCTCCGCATTTGTTTCCAACTTGATAACAGCCGGAGATTCTTTGGTGTCAGGAGGAAGAATCACTATCTGCCGGTCATAAATCTTAAATGTGTTCTGTGTCCCATTTAATAACTCATTCAGAATAGATTCCACTTTTTCATCATTTGCATTGAGACTTACCTTACGATAGACATCAATGTAATCTTCGTTGTAAAAAAAGACAAACTCACTGTTCTTTTCAATCAGTTTAAAAGCCTCTTTTACTGTTACTTCATCAAACTTTAGGCTCAATTTAGTTTGCTGTGAGTAAGTAGTGGCCGATACCCCAAGTAAACCTGTAAAGAAAAAAGCGATTAGTAGTTTCATCTTTTTTAAAAGATTTCCCGCACTTCCTGACCGGAAGCGCGAATTCATACCATTTTTTTTCATACTTTTGAATGTTTGTTTTAAGCGTTGATAATTATTTCTACTTTACCAAATTGAAAAAAGAGACGGTTTATTTTGTTATATGGCTAAATATTAATATCTTAGTATAATTATTAACGCACTCTGATTGTTTTGACAATGAAGCCAAAACGAGCAGATAAAAAAAATTTCTCTGTCAAAGTCCAGTACAACAATTCCACTGACAACAGCCTTGCTGATATAGATAGATATTATAAGTAAAAATCATTTTAGTAAAGTAGAATTATTGACGTTTGTATTAAATCCGGGGAGTGTTGACCGCATTCCCCGGATCTTTTTTTATCTCATATTCCTGATGTTTTTCTATCGCATAGGCATATAATTTATTTTACTATTTACGAATACTCTATCCTGATCGATCCGGAACGTGATAGGTGCCGCATCCGAAACTACCTTCATGACATCCTCCAATGATTCTTTCAGATCAAGTTTTCCACTGATTTTCCGGTTCAGTTCTACACTGCTTTCCGTCACAAAACTGACATTGTAAAATCGCGAAAGCCTTTTGAATACAGTAACAATGCTTTCTCTGTTGAACTCAAGCAAACCTTCTTTCCACGAAATGTAATAGGCTACATCCACATTCGATTCAACACTCGTTTTGTTGTCTGCTTTATTGTAGACCGCTTTTTGGTTTGGATTGAGTTTAATCTCCTTGCCCAAAAAGTTCATCACACTATTCTCTTTCAGGCTCACTGCCCCTTCAACCAAAACAACTTCCAATTCATTCTCAGAATCATTGTCTCTTATGTTGAATTTTGTGCCATGTACACTAACATTCATGTTATCAGTACTTACAATAAAGGGAATGTCTTTGTTTTTAAATACATCAAAATAAGCTTCACCTTTCAGGAATACTTTGCGGTTTTTACCTGAGAATTTTTGGGGAAAAACAAGTTTTGAGCCTGCATTGAGCCAAACTTTTGTGCCATCCGACAATAAAATATTCGAACGCTTGCCAAAAGGAATTATTACCTGGGCCATCGCGTTTTGATCCGTTTCACGATTGTAATTGATGGTGCTATCGCGATCAATCTTAATTTGATTTCCTGCTGCATTAAACTGAAGGTCTGTCTGCTCTCCCTTCAACAAAATTTCTTCCCCACCTGAAAGGATCAATTTGGCTTCTTTATTATTTGATGATGAACTTGCAATTTCAGTGTACATATTGGCATTCCCGGCAAAATAGAAAATGGGAATGGCTGCACCGATGGATAAAACGACAACAAAGATTGCCACATATCGCATCATCTTTCTGACTGGGACTGTTAGTTTTGACTTATGGTACAGGGTGTAAAAATTTTCGATGTTCTTATAGATATCATATACATCGTATTCCTGAAGATCCTTTGTATTGTACCGAAGCGCAGCAACGATCTTCCTGGCAGTATTAATATCTTTTGATAAGTTTGGATTTTCGCGGACAAAGTTTTCCCATTCTTTTTGGTCAATGCCCTTGTTTACCCAGTTAATGAAATTGATATCCTGAGTAAAATCCTCTACCGAATAT
Organism: uncultured Tangfeifania sp.; assembly: GCA_964358545.1. Classification (GTDB taxonomy): domain Bacteria; phylum Bacteroidota; class Bacteroidia; order Bacteroidales; family Prolixibacteraceae; genus CAINVV01. The sequence goes on from CAYHQN010000025.1 coordinate 12,372, forward strand.
GTCATGTATTTTTTATCCACGATGAAAGCTTTTGACTGTTAAGTCCTGATTGCTTCATTTTGTGGACAGCTGAAAAACATGTTAGAAAACATATTTTTTAGAAAAGAGAATAAAAAGTAAGAATGGGAGGTGTAATTGGTCTTCTATAATTTCTTTCAATGACTTAATAGCCCTGTAAACTAATTTTCTGGCGGAATCGTTCTTCAATTGCATAATGTCACAAATCTGATCGTATTTCATCCCACATTCGTACCGCAAATAGATGATTTCACGTTGCCGGTCGTTCAGTTTGTTTAATGCTTTCAGGAGTGCTACCTCTTTGTTGGAGGCATTTTCTTTTTCTGAAAGCTCTTCCTCGAGCGCAAAAGGAGCATCAAATTTTAGGGAATTGAATTCAATCAGTTCGTTTCTTTTGCTTTTCTCAATTTCCTTATAAATGGCATTTTTTAAGGCATGGAAGAGGTAAAACCGTATATTATCGGTCGGACTTAGGTTTTCGCCTGCCTGTATCAGTTTAAAGAATACATTTTGAATACAATCTTTAATAAAATCAGGATCGTCTTTAAATCTTATTCCATACTGAAACATTGAATGGAAATATTGAAAATAGACGTATGAAAGCGCTGACCGATCGCCCGTCTTAAAATTTTCCCATATTTCGCCCTCTTTCTTCAATTGAAATTATTAGTTAGAATGAAGCAAAAGTATTAAATAATAAGCTGATTTCTTATCTTTGGAAGATTAATCCGATTATCAAAACGCATTTAAAATGACAACACTAATTCTTGGATTCGTATTCGGAGCCCTGCTCCAAAGTGCCAAACTGAATCGTTTTGACACCATTAGCGGTATGGCAACCCTCGAGAACTTCAAGGTGGCCAAAGCCATTGCCCTGGCCATTGGGGTTGGTGTGATCCTTCTAAACATCGAAATTGGCCTGGGATTCGCTTCCTACCATGTTAAACCGCTTCTGCTGGGCGGAATCGTTTTGGGAGGATTGATTTTTGGGACCGGAATGGCCATTCTGGGGTACTGCCCGGGTACGGTGATGGTATCGGCCGGCGAAGGTTCGTTGGATGCGATGGTGGGTATCATGGGCGGATTGGCAGGAGGATTGGTTTACACCCTTATCCTGCCTTCTGTCACTGGAATTCTTGGCCCAAATGTCGGAACCTTCTCCCTGTTCACCGAAATGGGAAGTTCCCCAATACTCTTTTATCCGATTATGGCCCTGTGCGGATTGGCATTTATCGTGGCAGCTTTTGTCATTCATCGTTTGGATAAAAGTCCGGATAAAAGCTGGATTATTGCCGGAACCGGCATAGCACTATTGAATGCTTTCATCTTCTGGTATGCCGACCGTCCCATCGGAGCTTCTACCTCCTTCCCCTATTTAGCTGACAATATTTTCGGGGTAGTTAACAACGATTATTTCAAGCAAATCAGCAAACCGGGAAGTTGGGAAGTAATCTTTCTAGCTGGCACTTTTCTTTCCGGGATCGTAATTTCGCTTTTGCGGAAGGATTTTAAGATCAGGATGATCCATGATAATTGGGAAAAATACAAAGGTAATAATTACGGAAAACGTGTTTTCTGGGCATTTTTCGGCGGGTTTATCCTGATTTTCGGCGCCCGAATGGCAGGAGGTTGTACGTCAGGCCATATTATTTCGGGCGGGATGCAGCTGGCTGCAAGCAGCTTGGTATTTGCCGTCTTTGTCTTTGCAGGATTGCTCGTGACAGGGAAACTCTTTTACAAAAAGTAAAGAAAGCACAAATGAACACAGGCAACTTCCTGGCATTCGATCTTGGCGCCTCCTCCGGAAGGGCCATGCTTGGTACCATTTCAGACCAACGACTTAAGCTCACTGAGATTCACCGTTTCGAAAACCGCATGGTTGAAATTGACAACCACTTCTACTGGAACATTTTTTCGATATTTGATGAACTGAAAACAGGGCTGAAAAAGTGCATCCGGGATTACGGTATCCAGCCTGATTCCATTGCCATCGATACCTGGGGTGTCGATTTTGCCTTTGTTGACAAGGATGGGATGATTGCCTCCCTTCCCTATGCCTATCGGGACCGGCGCACGGACAGGGCCATGGAAGATTTTTTCAAAATAGTGCCAAGGGAGGAGCTCTACATGAAAACAGGCATACAGCTGATGCAGTTCAACTCCCTGTTTCAACTATTTGTCAACCATGAAACCAAAGCGCCCCAATATGAAATTGGCAAGGACCTTCTTTTCATGCCCGATGCCCTTTCTTACCTTTTTTGCGGTATCAAAAAGAATGAATTTTCCATCGCATCAACATCCCAACTCCTGAAGCCAGGAAAATTAGCCTGGGAAACCACCCTTTTTGAGGCTATGGGCGTCGATCCCTCCATCATGCAGGAGATAGTGCTTCCTGGAACACTTCTAGGCAAAATCAAGCCTGAAGTACAAAAAGAGACAGGCAGCAGCGATATACCTGTGATCGCGGTGGCATCGCATGATACTGCCTCCGCCATTGCTTCTGTTCCGGCGTCAGGTAAGAATTGGGCTTATATCAGTTCCGGTACCTGGTCACTGATGGGTATAGAATCCGACAAACCACTTATATCCAAAGCAATACTCGACCTTAATTTCACCAATGAAGGAGGTGTGGAAGGGACCACCCGTTTCCTGAAAAATATCATGGGAATGTGGCTTTTGCAGGAGTGCAGAAGAAGTTGGTCGCACAAAGTCAATTATTCCTGGAGTGAAATGGTTGATTTAAGTACCTTGTCACAACCTTTTAAATGTCTGATAGATCCTGATGATCCAAGTTTTCTGAATCCGGCTGATATGCCTCAGGCCATCATTGATTTTTGCCTGAAAACCGATCAACCAAAACCTGAAACGCATGGTGAATTCATCCGGTGTATTTTTGAAAGTCTGGCGATGAAATATAGGCTTACACTTGATTCAATCAGGTCGGTAATTTCCTATCCGATCGACATCGTGCACATCATCGGAGGAGGGGCGAACAACGAACTGCTCTGCCAATACAGCGCCAACGCGCTCCAACTTCCTGTGAAGGCTGGTCCTACCGAAGCGACTGCAATCGGGAATATCCTGATTCAGGCCAAAGCCATGAAAGCCGTGGCAAGTCTTGAGGAGATAAGGACCATGGTAGGGGAATCTTTCGGGACAAAAACATTTCTGCCTTCGGAAGCCGATGTTTGGAAAGTTCAGTTTGAAAGGTTCAGGAGAATTGTCAATTGAAGATAATTTAAGGTTTTAATATGCCCTGTTGCGTAAGTACCGCCTTTTGTTGATTCAAATTTTGCAGGAATAATAATTTTTTTATTTTTGGCCTCCTCCATTCAGGAGACAAAAACAAAATTAAAAAATTAGCTATGAAAAGAATTCTTTTACTTCTGATAACCGTTGTTCTGGTATCGAACTTCTCCTCTGCGCAGGTTGCCAGGCATGCTTTAGGATTGCGTTTTGGCACAGACGACGGATTTGGCACTGAGATCTCTTACCAGCATGGTTTAAGCGTCAACAACAGGCTCGAATTTGATTTGGGCTTCAACAACTATCACGAAAATTACATGAACTACCGGTACAATTACACAAGCTGGGGACTTTCAGGCCTTTACCACTGGGTTTATAAACTTGATTCAAACTTCAACTGGTACATCGGACCGGGAGCCAAAATCGGCTCATGGAGCTACGACACCGGATACGACTACCGGTACAACAATGGGATGTTTTTAGCTGCTGCAGGAGATATTGGAATCGAATACAACTTCCCGGCAGGTATCCAACTGGCACTGAATGCCCGTCCGGAAATCGGACTAATCAACCATGGCACAGCTATAAATGTTGGATTCGCAGTGCGCTACCGTTTCCGGTAGAACAAAACAATGAGCTCATAACGACAAAATTTACCTTCAAATAAAACAATTATGATACGCATTTTTTGCACCCTTTTCGTTGGTCTGTTTCTGGTAAATCTTGCTATGGCTCAAATCCCCCAACATTCGGTGGGCTTACGGTATGGAGCTGTTTATGGCCTTGGGACTGAAGTCACGTACCAGCGTGGCCTTTCTTCCGAAAACCGGCTGGAATTTGACTTTGGTTTCAACAGCAATTTTGAATATGTCAACAATTTCAGGCAAGACCACAACAGTTGGGCGCTCACCGGACTTTACCACTGGCTCTGGAAACTACCAAAGTTAGGCGAAAACGTGAACTGGTATGCAGGTGCGGGTGGCAAATTAGGCACCTGGAGTTCCAACCAGGGCTATGATTACAGGTACAACAACGGATTGTTCCTGACTGGTTCAGGAGATATCGGTATCGAATACTGCTTTCCTGCCGGAATTCAATTTGCCCTGGATGCACGACCGGAAGTAGGCCTCATCAACCATGGAAGTGGCGTAAATATTGGTTTTGCAGTTCGCTACCAATTCAAATAGTTCCAGATGATTGCCATCTTAACCGTTTTGTCGGCCGGAATTCTGCTTGGACTGCTGATTGTTAAGAAACCCAAATTGCATCTATTCAACAATCACCTTCTGAATTGGGCCATCTACCTATTGCTTTTCCTTCTTGGCATTTCTGTTGGCACGAACCGGGAGGTGATACAAAATATTGGCAAAATAGGGTACGAAGCCATTGCAATTGGCATCTTTTCAATAGCCGGCAGTGTACTGCTGTCCGCTCTTCTATTTAAGTTCTTATTCAGGCAAGATGAGAAGTAGCCTGATCATCTTCAGTTTCTTTGTTGCAGGGGTCCTTGTAGGATTATCGGGAAAGTTGCCTTCCGGGTATGATTTCGACAAATTCGGAGGATATGCCCTTTACCTGCTGATGTTTCTTGCCGGAGTAAGTATTGGAAGTGACAAAAACTCCTGGATGGTCCTGGCAACCCACAATTACAAAATCATCTGGGTACCTTTAACCATCATCCTTGGGACTTTGGGTGGTTCTGCCCTTGTAGCTTTGGTGATCCCTACGCTGACCTTGCGCGAATCCCTCGCTGTTGGTGCCGGATTTGGATACTACAGCCTCTCCAGTGTCTTCATCACCCAATTACATAGCCACAGTCTGGGGGTTGTCGCCCTCTTGTCAAACATTTTCAGGGAAGTTGCCACGCTATTGGCCACTCCTATCCTGGTAAGATACTTCGGAAATCTGGCGGGAATAGCCTCAGGTGGCGCTACCGCGATGGACACTACACTGCCTATTATCAGCCGTTATTCCGGCAAGGAATACGCTATCATCGCAGTGTTCAGCGGAATAGTACTGACGATATTGGTGCCATTTCTGGTAACCTTTATACTGACATTCAAAGGATAAAGGATAAAGTAAAAGGATAAAGTAAAAAGGATAAAGGGGAGCCCCGTACGTTAGGCAAGACTAGGGTTAAAATTTAAATGGAACCCACGGAAAGTAAAAGCCCCTAAAGCCTGGGCTGATGCTTATCCTGATTCAGAATTTCAGGTCATTTCGAAGGATAATTTTCTGGAATTTTTGATTTGATGCCTCTCGCTGGCGCGGATTTCGTGCAACTGGGCTTCATGTTGGGTCTCGTCCTTTAAACACACGAAGCCTTAGTTATTACATGCAGTTATTTCAATTTCGACAATATGTCAACAAATTCTTCTGTAAATACATATCTCTTCGTATTGTTGAAAGTTATATCATTTATCAATTTAATATTTTCTAGAGCTCTAATTTTCTTCTCTAAATTCTCATGATCCTCATAATAATACCTTAAAACACCTCCTTTGTCATTATATCCCCAATTTTTGCCTAACAAAACGAATTCTCTCGCAAGAGGGTCTTTAACTAAATCATCGGCCATTTCATTTATCAAATCAGGTATTTGATCAAATATTTTTTTGTATTTATCTTGAGGTATTTGCCTTTCATTCAATTGTGATTCAGCATGCGATTCAGCAAGATTTTTCCATTTAACTAATAAGTTGACAGTATATTTTGATTCATCACTGTCAATAAGTTTTGCACAAGATTGGCAAAGCCATATACCATTGCTAATTGAACATCTTTCTATGGATTCCATATTTTTGTCAAATCTTGGACCTCCTGGACTTGCAGCAGTAATATGAGCAGCGACTCCAATGTTTGTTGATTTAGTCTCAGCCGAATTTGGTCCAATTGTCAAACGCATACACTCAGGGTTAGAACATAATAGTCCAACTCTCTGAGATAACGTATCCTTAACCGCTTTTGTAAAATCTTCTCGCATAGCACTTATAATTGCATGTAACGGTATGGGACTTTGCGTTCGGGCGAGTTTCAGGGCACAAAGTTTCAATTAATTACTAATGTTCAATATAGCACAAAGCACCAAGTTTGCGGGTCAGCCCGCCTGACGCAAAACCCGTGTTAGCAGTATTATTATTTAATCATTTGTTTCAATTCTTCAATTGTATATGCTGGCTTCTTCTTATGAAGCATAGAATGGCAGTTTGGACACACAGGTATTAAATCTTTTATTGGGTCAACGGAATATTCATTTCCAATTGTTGAAATGTCAATTTTGTGATGTATGTGAATAAAATTCTTACCGATTTCGCCATAAATACTTTCAAAGTCAAAACTACAAGCACAACAAACAACCCCGTAATGATCTATACATTTTTTTCGTGCTATTGGGTTTCGTTCGAAATTGTTTACAAGTACTTTTTTTGTTTTACCTTCTGCGTAATCTATATTTTCATCAACTTCGTCAGCGTAGATTGTTTCTACTGGTTTGTTGTCTAATAATTTTAAATACTTGTTGTAAACATCTTTACGTTGTTTTACATTAGCACCTGATTTTTCTTCGTAATAGTCTATATGCTGTGATAACGACAGTAAAGCATTTTGAAGTCCAGATTGTCCATTTTCTTCAAATAACTTTTTAAGGTAATACTCTGTCCCAGAAGTATTAGTTGTTCTTGTAAATAACTTTCCTTGAATTAGATTTGAATAATTGTAAATGTAGTCAACAGCAGAATTTTCATTCATTCCAATTTGAGTCAATAATTCCACCGCTTTTTTTAGAGTGATATTTTTGTGATTAAAATCCTTTCCAACTTCATAGGATTTTTCGACCATTTCATTTGTTATCTTTCCCATTGTGTTGTTTGTTTAATATTACTGCTACATCTATATACGCTACAAACATGCGCCTATACGTTTAATTTTGGAGTAAAGATGCAGGTTTGTTGCGTGTTGCAGGCACGATAAACTTACCTAATAATATTTAATTTCCAAAGCTTTAGGTAGGAAAATTGTGCAGGGCAAACTCGGGTGATGCGGTTTGTAACCCCCCTCGCTGGTGCTGATAAGGATAAAGTGGGTTTTGTGAGTTGGGCTCAATATCTCTTGAACTGGCAGACATATCCCTTGACATTTTTAGTTTAAAACGCATAATCTGAAACCATGAAGTGGTTGAATATGAATAGCCACCGGTGCAACCGGTGGTAAATGACAAGGAGTGTTGTTGGAACCCCGAAGGGGTTCAATATGAATCAATGTTCGGCGGCGTCAATAACCCCGAATGAGATTTGAGACAGGAATAATGGATAAAATCTAAACGATGAACCTACTTTAATGATAGCGCATTACTGCTTTATTGAACCCCGCCGGGGTTCCAATTTCAATCGTCATTGCCATCCACCAGTTGCACCGGTGGCTATTCATATTCAACCACTTTGCGGTTAGAAATATTCGATCGAAGCTGAAATATTTTGGCTATCACAAATCCCACTTTATCCTTTTTACTTTATCCTTTATCCTTTTCTTCAAAAAACGCCTCCACTCCCGGGTAATCGTACTCAGCTATCGCTTTTTCAAGGGGAAAAAGGAAAAACTTGCACTTCGCGGTAGCACAAACAGTTCCGTTGCTGCTTAAAAGTTTCCCTTCAACAATTGCCATCCGGCTATTTTGTTCTACCAATTTTGCCCTGAGCGTAATCTGTCCATCACTGATCAGTACTGCCTTCCGGTAGCTTATCTCCATGGAAGTAGTCACTCCGGTGGTTTTGCAATTTATCAGAACTACCCAACTGCAAAGTTCATCCATCAGCGCGGCCTGAATTCCTCCATGCAATACATTCCTGAACCCTTCCGCCCATCTTTGCGGATTCCATTGTGCTGTAACCTCATCGCCATCCAGTGCAAATTTCAATTGCAAACCCTTTTCATTGCTGGGCGAACAACCAAAACAGTTGTACTCTTTACGACCGCTTTTCATATAAGGGTTAAAGATCCTTTTTATCATTATATTCGAAATTTTATCTTAAATAATTAGAAATATTTAATACTGAATTCACCTTAAACTGCATACAATCAACACCTTTTTTATTAACGATTCAATGTCGTTTAGTTGATCAAAAGGCTTGAGATTGCTTCACTCCGTACCAATGACAGAAATTATATTTACTTTATTATCAACAGATTGCTTCGTCGTGCCTCCTCGCAATGACGGAGTGCTGTTGATTTTGTGAGGGTTGAGAGAAGGAGGCGGGTGACGATTCTGCTATTACCGAAAACTGATGACCCGCCTCCTTCTCTCTACCCTCACCTCCAAAAAAATGATCCGTCATTGCGAATGCGAGGAACGAAGCATGAAGCAATCTTTAGTGCTTTGCCTATAATAATTATCATCCATCATTTATTGACTCAATTCTACCTTAACCAACTCATTTTTTTGGAGGTACCAGACGTTTCCTTCGCAGGAAGCGTAGCCCATTTTTTTCAGATCGATCAGGTATCCCTTCATCTGGCGAATATCTTTGTCCGATTTTTCGCCGGTTTTGTAATCAATCACTATGGCTGAATTATCCTTGAGCAGAACACGGTCGGGCCGGTGTTTGGATTCACCAACACGCAAAATATCCCGCTCGTTCAGCACCCGCCACTGATCTGAAAACCAATTGGCATAAGGCTCCTGCTGAAGTAATTCATCAATTTTAGCAAAAATATCTTTCCCCTCCGCAACGTTAAGTTCCCCTGAAGTAACCATTTGACTAACAGCACCTCCTACATCTTTCCTTGTCTTGATTTTTTCGAAAATCTGGTGCATGAGCGTACCCTTGTTGATCCTTTCCGCCTGCCTGTTGCCGGTCAATTGGAAATAATCCTTGCTGTGCAACCTTATTTTCATCCTGTTACTACTCGAACTGAGCAGAAGGGGTTCGTTTGGCCTGATGTTCATAGCAATTAAATCCTGTTCACGATTGGTTTCCATCGATCCCAATTCAAATATTTTACGATCCGAATCCCAGAATTTACCAAAATCGCTGTATTTTTCCCGATCAATGCTGTCCCCAAGAAAAGGATGTTCGATTAGCGATTGCACCAATTCGGCAACATTCCCGGGCCTTTTGATCTCCTCTTTGTAGGGCATGATGATGTAAAGGTTATTAATTGCCCGTGTTGCAGCCACATAAAGTAAATTGAGGTTATCCAGGATACAGTACAAAAACTCTTTGTTGTAATCGTACGAGAAAATAGAATTCTTTAGACTGCTTTCACACTTAAGCAAGACCATTTTCAGGTTTTTAAAAGGTTCAATCTCCGGAATTGACCAGATGTAAGGCAACTTGTTAGCGTTCAATCCCACTTCCCAATTGCAGAACGGGATGAAAACAGTCGGGTATTCGAGTCCTTTTGATTGGTGTATTGAAGAGATCCTAATAAAATTCTGAATGTTCGTGAGATTGAGCGTTTTGTTGCTTCCGCTCGCCTCCCACCAATCCAGAAAACCGGCAATTCCCCCATAATCGTCCCTTCCATATTCCAGTACCATATCCAGAAATGCCTGCAAAAACAGCTTTTCCCCAACAATTGATCCAAGTTCAAAATGGTCCACAATGGAAACAGCCAGTTCGTAAAGTGGCAAAGCCAATAGCCCAGTGACAAATTCTGAATTGGGATCTTCATCCAACCATCTTTCGAAAAGTTCGGGAAGTGGTGTTCCGGGGTCGAATAGGTCATGCAGATCAATCTGCAATTCATTCCCATCGCGCATACCATCATATCTTAATAACCGATAATATCCGTACAAAATTTCGGCCCTTACCTTTTGAGGTTCTTTGCGGGTAAAAAACCGGAAGAAATTAACCACAAACCGCACTACCTGCGACTGTCCGATTTTAAGCGTGTCACTTGTAATTACATCGTAGGTGCAACCCGGCTGCGGATCACTTTTCTTCCTTTCCCAAAGTGCTTTGGCGATTTTTCCGGCTTCAGAATTTTCCCTTACCAGGATGGTGATCTCTTCGGCTTTTACACCTGATTTTTGAACCTCCTCCAGCTGTTCTATCAAAAGCGCCAGGGCTTTCTCCCTGAATCCACTCTTACTTTTTGCCTCTTCAGCGTCGACAAAAGTTATTTTTACATGCCCTTCCGGTTTCCCGGGATGCGAACAAATTTGATATGGATCTCCGTATGCCTGAGCTATAACCCCATGCAGTTCATCAAATTGTTCACCTGTAGTCTCCTCTTCAAACCAACTGTTTAAAAAAGCTGAAGCGCTCCAAAAGAGGGTGTTGTTGAAATCCACAATGCTTTTTCTGCTGCGCCAATTCTTGTCAAGAACCTCTTCTTTAACTAGTTGATGACTCAAATCATGGACGAGTTGATTGGCCAGCAAATTCCAGTCGCCGTTTCTCCAGCGATAGATGGATTGCTTAACATCCCCAACAACCAATGATGAATATCCGGAGGCCAGTGCATTTTCCACCAGTGGTTTAAAATTGTACCACTGCTGTACGGAGGTATCCTGAAATTCATCCAGCATAAAATGGTGGTAGATCAGTCCCACTTTCTCATAAATGAACGGGGTATCATTCCCCTCGATGATTTTTCCTATCATTCTTCCTGAATCACTTAGCAGGACTGTGTTGTTATCTTTCAACACCTCTTTGATTTTCAAGGCAATATTTCCCAGAAGGCCAAAAGGATAGATGTTTTTTAAAATCGCCTGGGCGCTGTTGATTTTGGGAATTTCTTCTGACAAAGCATCAACTGCCTCCTTCAATATCCGGTTTAATCCCCTCTGGTACACTGCTTCGATCTGATTTTTCGTCTCTGCACTATCCGTCTTTTTGTACCAGTTTTCCGGATAATCCCTGGCTTCAAGAGCTGTTTTGGTGGGCATCTCAAATTTTCCGTTTACCAGTTTGTTGAAAATATTCACAAACGAATTTTTACCCCCCTTAAATTGATCAATGGTCATACCTGATCCCCCGATCAATTCGATTGCTTCTTGCCCTATCTTCCTTAACCGGATATCTGCCTCCCTGGTCACTTTCTTTATTTCCTGAACATACCGGCTCAGGTTCTCCTTACTTGCCAATGATTCCACAAATTCATCCCCGTAAATTTTGAATGCCTCTTTCTCGACCTCTTTCCCAAATTTTAAAAGCTCCTGCCTGAAATCCCAGCTTCTCCCCTCCTCCAAATTCTCTTCAAGAAAGAGGATCATCCAGTTCATTAACAAACTGTTGTCGTCAATTTCCTGAAACAGTAGGTCTATTGCCTCTTCCAAAGCCTGCCGGTTGTCAATCTCCGTTCGGAAGGAGGCATTGAGCCGGATCTCCCTGGCGAAAGCCCTGATCACCTTCTGAAAGAAGCTGTCAATGGTCATGACCGAAAACCGGGAGTAATCGTGGAGAATCAATTTCAGGATATCTGTAGCTTTCCCGCGTATTTTTTGTTCGCTGCCAACCTCTTTTAACAGCTCCAGATACCTGGAATCACTGCCGTTCGAAAGATTGCCCAACTCTTTTAAGATTCGTTCCTTCATCTCAGCCGTTGCTTTGTTGGTGAAGGTAACGGCCAGTATATTCCGGTATGATTTGGGCTGGGCGAACAACATTTTTAGGTATTCCCCAACCAGCAGGAACGTTTTACCCGATCCCGCTGAAGCCCTGTAAATGTTCAATCCGCTGTTGGTCGCCATTCTTTTTGTTTAAACTGATTGTGCTAAAATTAGGAATTAAGATTGAACCTTATGATACGACACAAGATTTCCATCCATTTTTAATCAATTAATCCTCACAAATTGATTAAATTGGTCTGATTGAACAGATAGTCCAATAAAATAGCAGAACAGGATGCAACATTTTATAGACAGTTTCGTCTTTTGAGTAAAAGAGAGAAATCAGGAAAAGTAACGATGTACATCAACATTCATCAGGCCTTGATTGACAGGTGCCTTCTCAATGACAAAGAGGCCCAATATAGTCTGTACAAGCTGTATTACCGGTCGATGTACAATACTTCGCTGAGAATTGTCAACAGCAGCGATGATGCGGAAGATATCATGCAGGAGTCGTTTCTGACAGCATTTCAAAAGCTTAGTTCCTACAAAGGGGAGGTCAGTTTCGGGATTTGGCTGAAAAGGATCGTGGTGAACCGTTCATTGGATTATTTAAGAAAGCGAAAAGTAGCATTTGAAGAGGTGAGTTCAGACCTTCCAGTTTATGAGGAAGAGCGGGAGAATGAACCAATTTTCACCGTAGAAGAGGTCAAAAATGCAATCTATCAACTGTCGGATGGATACCGTACCATTCTTTCCTTACTTCTGCTTGAAGGATATGATCACGAAGAGGTCAGCGAGATTCTGGGGATCAGCAATGTAACCAGTCGAACCCAGTTTTGCCGTGCAAAGCAACATCTCAGGGATTTACTGATCGACAAAAGAGTAAAACAAATGACATTAGAACAATATGGATAAGCTTGATAAATTATTCCAGGATCAACGTGAGGCTTTCGATGAAGAGCCAATGGAAGGTCATTTCCAGCGGTTTGAAGAGAAGCTTGAACAATATCACAAACACAAAATACCAATTTTAAGAAGTTGGCCATTTCTTAAGATCGCATCGCTGGTGATCATCGTACTGCTCTCTGCCAATCTCTTCGTTTATCTGCTCCCGGGAAAAGCCGACAAGCAGGTTCAGGTTCCAAGCAACAACGAAATGGATGAAACTGCCCGCTTTTATACAGTTCGCATTACAAGCGGACTTTCTCAACTGCAGCAGATGGCTGATCAGGGCATAGGAACTCCTCAGGATCTGGCACAGACAAAAAAGGAGATGGATGAGATGGACCGTCTGCACCAGGATTTGCAGAAAGAGTATAGTAACAATCCAAATGACGAACGGGTAATCAATGCCATGATTGAGTATTATCAGACCAAGCTCGATATCATCAACACAATCAAATCGGATTTAGAAAATGTAAAATCAATTAAAAATAAATACAATGAAAACACAAAACTTTAAATTACTCCTTCTTATCCTGCTGTTGGCAAGCTTTCAGCTTCATGCGGAAAGAATCACAAAAAGAATCTACAAAAGCTTTCCTGTCAGTCAGGTTAGCAAACTGGAACTCTCCAACAAATACGGTAACATTCAGATCGATGACAACCGGAAAGACTCGGTGGTAATTGATGTACTTGTTTGGGTCGATGGTACAGGAAGCCGCTCACAAAGAGTCTTAGACAACATTGAAGTAAACATCAATACATCAGGAAATACAGTCTCTGCCTCCACTGATTTCAAAAACAACTTCAACAATAACAATCAGAATTTCAGCATTGATTACCATGTTTCTGTTCCGGCCGACCGCGACCTGAACGTCTCCCAAAAGTATGGTTCAGTCAACATGAACAACCTGACCGGTAAGGGAATTTTCGACATCAAATATGGTGATTTGCGGGCCAGAAATCTTCTTTCACCTCAACTCTCTATGGATATTGCCTACAGCAAGGCAAACATGGAAGCTACCAAGAACCTTAACCTTACCATCAGGTATTCCAAATTCAATTCAGGAAAAGGTGAAAATCTAACGGTTGATTCAAGATATTCCGGACTGGTTTTAGGCGATTGTAACGATGTTAACCTGGATTCGAAATACGACGACTTCCAATTTAATACCATCAATAGTCTGACAACCAACTCGATGTATACCGGATACAAAATTGATAAGTTGCTCTCTACTTTGGTTCTTAACAACGGATATGGAGACTTTCGCATCGGATCTGTTGCTGCCAATTTCAAAAGCATCAAGGTTAGCAGCCGTTATGCCAGCATCAAACTTGGCATTGAACCTGGAGCCTCTTACAAACTCGACGGGAACGTCAGGTATTGTGACCTAAAGCATCCATCGGGAAAACTGAACCGATCCAAAGAGAATACCAGTTATGAGGTACATGGTACCGTTGGAGGTTCTGAATCTCCGAAGTCGGTTGTGACCGTCGAAAGCAGCTATGGAAATGTCAGCCTGATGCGTTAACTTTGCAGTTTGAATTTTGTGTTTAATTAAATAAGAGGCGAAACATGATCAGACGATCCACCTTGTTGATATTACTTTTGTCCGGCATACTTCTAACCGGACAGAAACCCGTTGCACCCTTAAACATCCGGATAAAAGTGAAGGGAATGAAGGACACAACACTCTATTTGGCCAATTATTACGGAGACAAAATTCTCAAGGCTGATTCAGTCAGGCTGAACCACGAAGGAGTGGGAATGCTCGTTCGGAACAAAGCACAAAAAGAGGGAATGTACCTCTTCTACCTTAACGACAAGAACTATTTCGAATTTCTTATTGGGAGTGATCAGCAATTCTCCATTGAAGCTGATTTCAACAATAGTTCACAGAATAAGTTTACCGGTTCGGATGAGACAGCGGCCTTTCATGAATATCAACTCTTCCTCGGCAGGCAAAAAACCAAACAAACATTGCTCCAAAACAGGATAAAACTCCTTCCTGAAAAAAGTGACTCCATGAAAATTGCGCAGAAGGAGCTCTCCGAGCTAAACAACACCATGGAGAGTTACTGGAATGAGAAGTCGGAAAAATACAAAGGAACCTTTTTAGCCGACTTTTTTCGGTCCATGATGATCCCAACAGCAGAGGAGCCAAAAATTCCTCTCACCGGAAAAAATCCGGATTCACTTCGTTGGGTGAACAATTACAATTTCCAAAAAAATCACTTTTGGGATAATTTCAATTTTGCACGTGCAGGATTGATCCGAACTCCTGTCTTTCAGGAAAAACTGGACACCTATTTTAAGAAAATGATCTTGCAAATACCTGATTCATTAATCAATCCGATGATTCAGGTCATTGAAAAATCGAAGAAGAATGAGGAAGTTTATCATTATATCTTCCTCTATCTGCTGAATGAGTCCAATCAATCCCAAATCATGGGAATGGACAAGGTTTTCGTTGCCCTATCTGAAAAATATGTATTAAAAGATCCAAAAACCTGGCTGGATACAAGTGTGGTGACCAAAATCAGGGACCGGGTAAATGCTGTCAAACCAAACCTCATTGGTAACATTGCCCCTGAACTAAAGCTTCAGGATTCAGAAGGCAATTTTTATAGTTTGAGGCAAATGAACGCACCATATACATTGCTTTATTTCTGGGAGCCGGATTGCAGTCATTGTCAGAAGACCACTCCTCTACTAAACAAAGACCTATACCAGATGCTAAAAAACAAGGGCGTTGATATCTATGCCGTGCTTACACAGAACAACAAGGAAAAATGGGTGAAAGCCATTCAGGAGTACAAAATCCAGGAGTGGACTAACGTGTGGGACCCGGGATATACTTCTAACTTTAGAAGGCTGTATGATGTAACCAGTACGCCAATCATTTATATTCTTGACAAGAATAAAAAAATCATTGCCAAAAGATTGGATGTGGACTCCTCCTTAAAATTCCTAAAGGCGCAACTGGATATTAAATAAAGCTACCCAAGCAACTCATCGGTAAGCCGGATTGGTGGCTTTTGGAGCTCCATCAAAAGTAAGTTCTACTACATTCATGTACGGATCAGGCGGGGTGGCAGGAAGTCCTTTGAGCCAAACCCTGTCCTCCTTTTGTTCAACCTGAACTGTTTGCCCGGTTGTAAGGATTTTTGCGGATTTTACATTGCTGCCGCACCAGGCAAAAGGAAGAACTGTACCCGGCCAGCGTTGAATGAAAAGATAGACTTTATCCCCTACCCTGCATTGAAAACCAAGATTGGATGCTACAATTGGTGAAGGTTCCGCCTTGTATATGGCAGCTCCATGTTTTTTAATCCAATTGCCTATCTCCCTGAGAGAGGTTCTCTGACGATCGGGTATATTTCCATCACCATCCGGTGAGACATTCAAGAGAAAATTACCTCCTTGCGATACACAAGAGGTCAGCAGCCGGATCAATTCCGCGACAGGTTTGTAGTTGTTATCCATTGGGGCATATCCCCATGTTCTGTTCATCGTATAGCATGACTCCCAGGGCTGATTATGGGCAGTTACAACATTCTCGGGCGTTACAAAGTCCCCCGCTGTTCCGGCCCTGTCGTTGATGACAATTCCCGGCTGAAGTTGCCGCGCCATCCTGATCAAAGCATCAGAGTGCCATACCCCTGTATCTCCCGGGGCCATTCCATCGAACCAAAGGATGTCTACTTTTCCGTAATTGGTAAGAAGTTCCTTTACCTGGTCATGGGCCTGCTTCACGAGTGGCTGTAAAATATCTGTGCTTTTTGGATATCCCTGGGGCAAAACACCCGGCAAATGCCAGTCGGTGAGCGAATAGTAGAATCCCATCCTCATTCCGGCTTTGTGGCAGGCAGTAGCAAATTCGGCCACCAGATCTCTGCCAGGACCCACTTTCACGCTGGTGAAATCAGAGACCTTGCTATCGTACAGACAATATCCGTCATGGTGACGGGTCGTTAAAACAATGTATTTCATTCCAGCCTCTTTGGCCAAGGCCACCCATTTCGCAGGATCATAGGCCCGGGGTTGAAAACTCCCGGCAAGTTTTCTATATTCATCGTATGGAATGTGCTCCTGGTACATGATCCACTCACCACGGCCCTCGCCGGAATAGACACCCCAATGAATAAACATCCCAAAACGGGCATCCTTCCACCAGTCCATTTTACTAGGGAGTTCCTGACCTGAGCCCTTCAGCATCATCAGCAGAAACAATAAGACAATAGATAATCTATTCCTCATACTTGTACAGCTATCATATTTCATTGTATCTCAATGTATTTTAATGTATTTTAATGTATCTCCTTTCGACCCTTCGACCCTTCGGCTTCGCTCAGGGACCAATAACTTTATGAACAATTCAAACAAAATAAACATTTCAAACTATTCCCCTCCCTACTTCACCACCGCATCCGTCTTCACCTCCCAATGGTCGGTCCTGAACAAATTGACCGGCATACCCTCCTTGTTAAATAGATTGGGGATAGTTGTATTGCTGAAACCAAACCGTACTGCTACAGGCTCTTTAACGGCCTTATTCCACACCACAACTGTTTTACCTTCAATTCTCGCGCTGGCAAACAAAAATTTCTGATCGGAACCGGCGATGTAAAATTCACTCAGATCTTTCGCTGTAGCCATCAGTCCATTTTCCACGTTATCAAACAGGATCCTCACCCTGTTCTTCTCAATGATCATACCCTTGTACATCGGATATTTGCAAACAACTCCTTTAACCCCGTAATTGTCAGACAAAGCCAGATTGGCAAGGCGGTTTGCAACCTCAATTTTTTTAACAGGATGGATGTTGTGCACGTCATCTACCAGATCATGTACGACCACCATTCCGGTTTTGGGAATGGATAGACAAGCGGTCTGTTGTTCCCTGATCAATGCACCAACATTGTAATTTCCGTAGGCAAAAGGGGCAATCTGGACGAAATAAAATGGGAAATTATTGCCCCAGCCACTCCTCCAAGCGCCAATCATTTTGGCCATCAATCGGGAATAGGTGTTATAATTTGAGGTGTTGCTCTCACCCTGATACCAGATAGCGCCTGCGATTTTGTATTTGGTTGTATCCCACGAACTTTTCACCGTTATCATCTCTGCAGGAGAACACCATCCCCATAAATTAACCTCGCTTTTTTGCTGAAGCACCATGTGATTTCCAAGGATTGAAGGAAGCCTGACCTCTGCTGAAGTATCAAAGTTACTAAAAACGAGTGTTCCAAAAAATATTAGAAAAAGAAAAAAATTCTTCATAATACTGAATATTAATCAGTTAATTATTAGCATTTGCTTGACTTTGACAGGACAAATTGGCATTACCAACCGGTCATCAAGTCGAATTGACAGTGCAAGATACAAATTAACCCAAAAAAAAAGGGAATTGAAAGACCTAAAACAAATTCTGCTTTGGTAAGGGTTTTTTAGGATAGAATTGAAATGGGAGAAGAATGACCTCCGATGAAGCAGTAATTTCTGTTTCCATACACCGTAGGCCATCCTAATTAAGATAAACTCCCTGAAGGCAGGTCTAGTCGTCCCTTTGCTTTTCCCATTGAAAAGAGGAACGAATGGGTTTAAACCATTTTTTCAGTCAATGCTTTTGCAACTACTTGTGCTTTGGAATGCACATGCAGTTTTTCGTAAATATTCTTGATGTGGTTTCTTACAGTTTGAGTACTAATATACAGTTCTACAGCGATTTGTTCATTTGTAATGCCACTAACAATATAGCTGAGAATCTCTTGTTCGCGTTTGGTAAGAATAGTGACAAGCTCCTTTTCCTTTTTAACCGGTTTAAAAAAGGACAATACCTGTTTGGCTACCATCGGCGTCAAGGCTGCCCCACCCTCGAAAACCTGTTGTATGGCATCCAAAATCTTTTGCGGATTTGTCTTTTTCAGGATATACCCGTCTGCCCCATTTTTAATGGCACTCATGATGTTGTATTCATCCTCGAGAATGGTGAGCATAATGATTTTTGTCTCCATCCATCTGTTTTTGAATACCTGAATGGCCTCCAGACCAGTCATTCTCGGAAGGTTAATATCCAACATGACTACATCCGTGGCAACATTGTTTTCTAAGGCCTCTTCCACTGAACCAAATGACCATTCTACTTTGTAATCTTTGATGGAGGAGATCAAAAAGGCCAGACTTTTTCTGAATTCTTCATGGTCCTCAACGATTCCAACGGTGATAGACATAGCTGATATTTTTCTCGAAGTAACCATAAAAAATTGTAAATAACCATAGCCCGTTTGGGTCATATTTTAATTATCAGGTGAATAATAGTACCCTTCCCTGTTTGGGAAAAGACGGAAAGATCAATTTTGGATTCCTCCGCCCTTCGTCGGATGTTGATCAATCCATTGCCATGGGAAACGTCCTTTTGAAGATTATTTTCATCAAATCCCAATCCATCATCCATCAGACTAATTGAACAAGTAGATCCTTTCACATCAGCAATGAATGAGACGCTTTTGGCCCTGGAGTGACGTATGATGTTGTGGGTCGCCTCTTTCAGTATTAAAAAAGTATCATTTTTGAGCTCATCCGGCATTAATATTATCTCATCAGGAGCATTTATTTCCGCATGGTACTGAATCCCATTGTCAGTCAATGTTTCATACAAATGACTGTTCACTTTAGCCAACAACCCCTGAAGGGAATCATTCCTGGGTGAAGTCATCCAGATGATATCGGTAATGGACTGTAATGCAGTCTGAGTCAGTTCTGCAATTTTTTTGGACAATCTCTTAAAATCAGATTGCACAGGATCACCGATTCTCTTTAGGGTATCCGTGTAGATAGAAATACTTCCAAGCGTGGAAGCCAGGTCATCGTGCAAATCACGGGAGATCTTCTCCCTCAGTTTGATCTTTTGCTTGGTAAGCGCTACTGAAATCTGTAATCGCTCCGTTATCAGATGCATTATGGCCAACAATACCAGTACAACAAAAATTGGGATAACAGATAACCAGAATGAAGAGGTGTAGATAACCAATAAATTCAAGAACGGGAATCCTGCAAAAATAACAACCACAGCCCCCTTTCTAATCCAGTTGATACGGCTCCTGCCTCTGATATGCCACCTGAAATAGATTGCGATGAGGAAGAGGACAATCAGGGCTTTCAAATATTCCCTTAAAGTTTCGGGATTCTTTACTGTCCGCAGAACCATTTGTTCCAAACGGTTAGTTAGGGAATTCCAACCCGTTTTTTCCCTGACCAATAAACTGCCGGGTTTCAAATCATCAATTCTTACTTCACTATTTGGATATGGAAATTTGATGATCGCAAAATAGTCTATGCCGGGCATGATGGGGAATATCGCCTCTTTGGCCGAGATAGAGGCATAGCTACCTCCACCGCTGATCTCCTGAAAACCCTCCAAAGTCTCCTTTTTCGTAGCCGGATCCTTTGAATAGAGATAAATTTTTGCCCCGATGGCATCGCGGTTGGAAAGAATTCCCTCAAGTTTCAATTTTAATGTTTGTGTGTTTCTGCCTTGATTCATAAACACCCTGCTGCTGCCCCCCAGGAAATTGGCAACATAAAGGTCAATATTTCCATCATTATCAAAATCGCCAACGGCAGAACCTGTTGAATAACCACTCATGTCAGCTCCAAAATCCGATGTCACATCTTTGAAAAACAGACCATTTACGTTTTTATAGAGAACATTTGTACCAATATTACTGAGGTAAAGATCCTGGTATCCATCATTATCAAAATCGGCGAAAACACCCCCATTTGACAAGAATACACTCTTCTCCAGGTAATTGTTGGTAACATCCCTGAAGTTGCCCTTCCCATTATTCAGGTAGATTTTATTCTCTTCGTTCTTATTGGCAATAAAAAGATCCGGAAACCCATCGTTGTTAATATCAGCGAATGTAGCACCATTGCTTTTTACAGGAGGGGCCTTGGCCAAATCTGTCTCCTCAGTAATGTCCCTGAATTTTATCCTGCCATTTTTTGTTTCATTCAAATAGATCCTGTTCCTTTCGTACCAAAATGTAATACACAGATCCGGCAAACCGTCTCCGTTAATATCACTGAAGGTCGCGCATGATCCCCCTGAAACTGTTTCTAACCCTGAGCTAAAAGTAATATCAGTAAAATGGCCTGTTCCATCGTTTTTAAAGAGTTTATTGGATCCATTCTCGCTTGTAACATACAGATCAACATTACCATCCAGATCAACATCAGCAAAGGCAGCGGCAGTCGATCGGTTAAAATTATAGCAGGCACGATTGGGTTGTGATGAGACGTCCCGGAACATCCCGTTACCATCGTTTATTAGTAACTTATTTTTTGAATTGAGGTAGCATATGTAGATATCTTCGTCCCCATCGTTGTCAATATCTGCAACTGTTATGCCTAATTTTAATTCTGCATAACTCGATTCACTATTCGAATCAAAGGTTCCTTCAGACTTACGAATGAATCCCTCTTCTCTGAAAAAGTTCTCTTTAGCAGAGTCCACTCCGGATTCTACTCGATTAATATACAGTCGATTATAGCCTGAAATACAAACTGAAAATATGTCAATCTTTTCGTCTCCGTTTAAATCTGCCAGAGCGACGCCATATTCATTGTCCAAATCGATACCGAAATTGGTCAGTTTAAAGGAGGAAAACCCTGGATTATCCTTCTCAAACGGAGGGAAATACCTCTTACCCAAATACAAAAGGACTCCCTCTCCTCCTGCAATCCAAACATCGTCATTCCCGGCAAATGATAAATCTGAAAGTTGATATTTCTCCTTATATGACAGATCGTCCAATCGGCTGCCTCTAACCCTGAAAATCCTGGACTGAGATCCAATCAGCCAGATCTCATTGTTTGGGGAGACAAAAATCTTTTCGACATTACTAAGTTTTTCATTGATCATTACTTCTTTGGAATCCATACCATCAAATTCAATGATCTCATTTTGACACAAAGCATACCCTTTCTTTTGGTCAACCACCACAAAATCACTTACATACTTGTTTTCCAGCAGTGGTTTGTATTTCGTTCCATTGTAGAAAAACAACTTATTTTTGTTGGTAAGTATCCAAAAATTACGACCGTCGATACCAATGACCTTTTTGATAATTGCCTTTTCCGGAGCAAGTTCAATTTTTTTAAACTCACCCTTTTCGTAGACAGCCACTTCCGAAGAACTACATAAAAATGCGATATTCCCCTTCGACACAGAGAAGGCAAAAATTGAAACTCCAAAAGGACCAACCATGCTTTCTATTTTACCACCAACGGAATGGTAAACCATGGAGGTACTATTTTCAAGATTGATAGTATACCAATAATCGTTGATTGAGTTAGCAGTAAAAAAGGAGATGGAGTGCAATGAAGGATTATCTGCCTTTATCCATTCAACCCCTTCACTGAACTTATAGGTCTTGTCAGCCAGGAAGTAGCCTTCATCCTCTTTCAGCATGACGATGTGCCTGATATTTGACTTCGTCCCTGAATTTATCCGAACAAATGACTGGGCGTAGGTTGAGATGTGCAAACATGCAACCAGAATGCAAACTAAAAATTTCTTTTGATTGCCACCAAAAAAAGTATCAAAGTGAAAAGCAGGCATTTGTATTTTTCATCAGTTTGTTGGTTTACTACAAAGATGGATAAATTCCTGTTACTATAAACGGGAAAAGGCGGAAACATTTGAAGCTCCGCCTTTTCCCTTTATGGTAGAAATAGAATTAACTCAATAAATCCAGCTTTACAAGATCCTGAATATCCAGCATCCCGATAGGTTTACCATTTTCGGTAACGATGATGTTATCGACCTGATTGGTATTGAAGATATCTGTGGCCTTTTGCAGCATGGCATCCGCATCAATGGAAATCGCGTCAGCCGTCATACACTCCCCTACCGTGGCAGTGAGGATATGATCACCCATTTTGCGCATTTGGCGACGAAGGTCCCCATCTGTAAATATACCGGCAAGATTACCCTCTTTTGAGACAACTGAGACTGCACCCATTCCTGAATCAGTCATTTTCAACAGCGCATCAAGCACCTTACAATCAACGTCTACCAGAGGATTTACATCAGAGATAACACTCTTTACCTGTATGGTCATCAATCGTGTGTGCTGAAAAAACTGATCCGTACCAAGTTTGGTCAGGTGGTTGTCTCCCAGTTTTTTCATGATACTCCATGGTATGGTGATATTGTGTGCGCCCAGAAGCAATGCATCCTTGATGTGTTCAGGATATCTAACCGAGGAGAACATCACCTTGGCATCGTATTTGTATTCTTTAATTACGTCAACAACTTGCTTGACCAGGCCTAAGGCATCGTGCCCCTGATCCTGCATACGACCTACCAAAATACAAACGTAATTCGCACCTGCAGTCAGCGCCATATATGCCTGCTGAATATTGTAAACCAGGTGCAAATTGATCAGAAATCCCTGTTCATGCAATATTTTACATGCCTTCACACCTTCCAGGTTCACCGGAATTTTGAAAACTGTTTTTTTCTTGTCCAGGCCAAGGGCAAGCAGACGGTGCGCTTCAGCAACAATGTCCTGAGATTTCTCGCCAAGCGCCTCGATCATCAGAACGGGAACCATTTTCGACAATTTCACAATGGCACCATCAATATCTGTGATGCCGTTTTTGTGCATGAATGTTGGTGTTGTCGTTACACCATCAATGATCCCCAGCTTTAGGGCTTCTTCAATTTCAGCCATGTTGGCCGAGTCAAGAAAAAATTCCATATAATTATGTATTAAAATTTTGGTCTGTATTTGACTTCAATGTTGTGAATCTCTATGAGCGGTTTCAGGAATTCTGTCACATCAGCAATACACATCTGACTCGCCGCATCGCACAATGCGCGGGACGGATCTGGGTGCACCTCCAGAAATAGCCCATCTATTCCGGCAGCAACACCGGCACGTGCAAGCGTTGGTATAAATTCCCTGGAACCACCTGCAGGATCCGAACTTGGAATACCATATTTGCGGATGGAATGGGTTACATCAAAAATAACCGGGTAACCAGTCGTACGCAAATGGTAAAAACTCCTTGGGTCAACAATCAGGTCATTGTATCCGAAAGTATATCCACGTTCAGTTACCATGATGTTGAAATTACCTGTCTGTTCAACCTTTCTGACCGGTTTGATCATGTTTTCAGGCGCCAGAAACTGACCGTGCTTCAGGTTGATTACCTTACCTGTTTTAGCAGCTTCGACTACAAGTGTGGTCTGCATTACCAGGTAGGCAGGAATCTGAATAATGTCTACAACTTCCGCGGCAGCAGCTATCTGGTCGGGGTAATGGATATCAGTAATCAGCGCAACATTGAATTGCTCTTTGATCTTTTGAAGCATCGCCAGCCCCTTCTCCATTCCGGGACCTGTATAAAAGTCGGCTGAGCTACGGTTATCCTTTTGAAAAGAGGATTTGTATATCAGGGGCAGATCTAATTTCTGTGACAATCCTACCAAAAATTCGGCAGTATCCATCATGGTTTTCTCATCTTCGACCACACAGGGGCCGGCAATCAGAAATAGCTTGTCTGCTCCACACTCAATGTTTCCAACATTAACTATCTTCTTCATTATCTATATTTTACATTTTCATCAACAATCCGCGAAGCTTTTCACGGGTGATAATTTTCTGCCAGTCCGGTCCGCAGACATGCGCCCACATAAAGATAAGCGTCAGCGAAACATCGATCATTTGTTCGATCTCACCCGGTGTACGGTTGGCATTGAACCCAACCGGAAGCTCTATGTTGTTGTTTTTCATCATAGCCCTGAACTCTTTTACCCCTTCCGGATAAAACTCGTCGAGCTGATTGAATACGATGCAATTGCCAATTCCGTGATGAACACCTGTAACAGTAGCCAATCCATAAGAAATGGCATGACAGGCTCCAACTTCAGAATAGGTTAATGAGAGTCCTCCCAAATAGGAGGCAATCATCAGTTTTTCATCATTCTCCGGAGTACGGCTATTTTCACTCAAAAAGATTTCCCTGCAAAGTTTCAGTGATTCATTTCCCAGAGAATCGCCCATTACAGTTTTGCGGTGACCATTGAAGGCCTCAATGTTGTGGATGTAACAGTCCATGGCAGTATAAAACCGCTGAGGATCCGGCACAGAAGCAATCAGTGCAGGATCCAACACCAGCTGGTCGGCAGGAGTGAAATTACCCTTGATTCCCAATTTCTTTATCGGCCCTGTCAGGACTGTTGTCATGGAAACTTCGGCGCCACAACCAGAAATGGTCGGAACAACCGTACAATGTATCCCTTTATTTTTGATCAGGTCGAGTCCCTGGTACAACGCAGAGGAACCTTCATTCGTAAACATGAGGCGGGTTGCTTTTGCATAATCCATGACGCTGCCACCTCCGATGCCTACAACCGAAACAGGCAAACCTTTGCTGAGGCTTTTTACTTCCGCAACGATTTCATCGACTATTTTTGTTTTGGGTTCTTCGGCAACCTCGATGATTTTCAAAATATCCTGTGAATGCATGGGAATTCTTTTCATGAAATCTTTTCCCACGAAATATTCGTCCAACAAAAACAAAACAAACGAATCATTTTCAACCCTCAGCTCTCCCAACAGTCCGCCAAGCTGGTCAAAACTATTTCTGCCATACAGGACACGCCCGACAGCTTTTAAATTTCTAAACATATATTGTTCTATTTAAGTGCATTTTTAAGCGCTGACCTCATTTTTGTGGTCAGTGTGCGTAAATCCTCCTCGCTCCAGTTCACCATGATCTGGGTCATCATCAGACGCTGCATGATGGCATCCGACTGAGGAACTTCCAGCTTTCTGTAGTCAGGGGCATTGTTTATTTTCATAACAGGAAGGTTAAAGATAGACTTCATCTCCTTCAGATGTCCCCATTGACGGTGGTAATGGAAATTATTCCTGTACCAGTAGGAGGCACTCAATCCCTCTTTTTGGAACTCTTCAAATGTCCTGACAGCTTTTTCATTATCGGGAAGGAAGAAAGAGAGAAATGTGGCTGAATCCCCGTTTTCATCCGGAACCAGCCGTGTTTTAACTTCCGGGAACTCCAGAAGTACTTGTTTCAAAATATGTTGGTGCGACTTTTGTTTCTCAATCATGTAGGGAAGTTTACGGAGCTGCGCAAGCACAACCGCTGCGCCAAGCTCTGAACCACGGTAGTTGTACCCAAGGATTGGATGCTGTTCTGCTCCTCTTGCCTCACCGATATGGTCGTGACCATGGTCGGAATATTTGTGTGCACGGTCGTAGAGTTCATCATCATTGGTGGCAACGGCCCCTCCCTCACCGGCAGTGATAATCTTGTAATAGTCGAAAGAGAATGCCGACATCTTACCAAAATTCCCAAGCATTTTGCCTTTGTAACTTCCACCTAGTGCAGGAGCAGCATCTTCAACCAGGATAAGGTTGTGTTTGTTACAAACGGCAAGAATTTCGTCCATTTTAGCCATTGATCCAAATACCTGGATCAATAACACTGCTTTGGTGCGGGGTGTAATTACTTTTTCAATCCCTTCCGGACTCAGGCACAAGGTTTCGTCAATTTCGGCAAAAACCGGGATGGCCCCTGCCAAAAGGACTGCCTCAATGGGAGCGATGAAACCATATGGAGGTACAATTACTTCGTCACCATAACCAATCCCGCAGCAAGCCAGCGAGATGGAGTCTGCAGCGGTACCACTGGCACAAAAATGGGTATGTTTGGCACCCAGATAGGCGCTGAACTCTTGTTCGAAAATTTTGGCTTTAAAGATTCCATTTCTTTGAGCATCATGATTGTAGCGAAAAAGTACGCCTGTTTCCAAAACATCCATCACCTCTTTACGCTCTTCCTGTCCGAATAGTTCGGTACCTGCCATAATAAATATGTTAATCTATAAAATCAATGTTTATTTGCAAGAATCATGCCATGCTCCCTCTCTTTTCAAAGGGAAGCCAGACAACTTTCAGGGAAAATTTATTCACCTTCAAACCAAAAAGCCAACAAAATTACAATAATTTTTTGAGATGTTGCGTGATAGATCTGTCATGGGTGTACGACAAAATTCCAAATTAGTAGAAAAAAGGCTATACATTTGTAAAT
>CAYHQN010000026.1:0-38591 GCA_964358545.1 uncultured Tangfeifania sp.
GCTGATATAGATAGATATTATAAGTAAAAATCATTTTAGTAAAGTAGAACTAATGATGGTATGTAAACAAAAGTGCCGAGTACGTCGCTCGTGGCATTTAATTGTGAGGCATTTAGTAATATACCAAAACTAATATCAGCCGGATTTGCCCAAGTAATAATTGGGTCTTTTTTGGATGTTGATCCATCTTTCGAGCAACTGCTTGTAAACATTAATAGATTGTTTAAAACTAAACCCATCAATAATAGGGAAATCCAAAATCTGGTTATTTTTTTCATTGTTGTACTATTAATTATCTTACTCATAAGGCTTTTCGGAATACGCCCCGTTTTTAAAGTGGTTTCTGGTCTCCACTTATTGTTTTGTCATATTTGGTGATCAGTATTTTTTGACCATTAATATTCTTCATAGTAGGTTACAGTCCATTAACTTAAACTCAACGCATCGAAACACAACAGGTACACACTCAGCTTAAAAGGGTGTACGCCCCTTCGCTGGTTCGCGTACATGATACTAGTCAATTCTTCAAACACCGAACAGACCAACCATAAACCTTTCGATTATTAGTATGACCCGCACCGCTTCCACTACCTAAAATCCATGCCCAGGCCGTGACTACTCCATATCCTGTATCCCCATTTGATGTCCAAAAATAACCTTGAATTCCAATTTCAGCGAAGGTTCCTCCATCGGTTCGCATACCACCCGGAAGTCCTGTGAAACCTGTCTCGTTTGTGGCACCAGAATTGGGACTTGCCCAATGGCTAGTTCCAGCTTCTTTCAATTTACTACCTGCAACACTTTGACCCAAATAATTTGCTAGGGTTGTCCATTCTGTGTCACTTGGAACGTGCCAACCAATAGGGCAAAGCTTTCCGGTGTCAACTGTGTACCAATTATATAAAGCACCATATGTGCCTTTATAAGTAGCTGCATCATTGTTGTACCAGCAATAGCCTGTGTTTTTTGAGTATAGATCACTCCATGCTGCATCATTTGTTACTAAAGGGATGACTGAATTATCGTTATATTTTGTTGTCTTCAGATTTTCTGCCATCCATACCTGAGTACCAATAGTAACAGTCGAATAGGTATTTCCATCCACATCAGAGACTGAGCCGTAGACAATTGAATTTGTTGTCGCAAACGAAACTTGACTACCGTATGCAGTACCGGCACTATTAGTGGCATAAGCTCTCACATAGTAGGTTGTTCCTGCTGTAAGCCCTGTAATAGAACTGGTAAAACTACCTGTTCCTGTTCCATCAGTTGTTTTGCTGTTGGAAGTGGTCGGGTTTTGGCTGGTACTCCAACATACCCCTCTTGCAGTTACTGATACTCCGCCATCAGAAGAGATAATGCCTCCGCTTGTTGCAGAAGTGGTTGCAATTGCTGAAGCAGCAGTGGTCGTGAGCGTTGGAACTGAGCCAGACGAAGTGGTAGTAAAAGTAATTTGATTACCATATCCAGTACCAGCACTATTTGTAGCAAAAGCACGCACAAAGTAAGTAGTATTATGACTTAGGCCTGTTAGTAAGTCAGTATATGCTCCATTCCCTAAACCATTTGTTAAAGTGTAATTAGCTGTTGTCGGATTAGAGGAAGTCCCCCAACAGATTCCTTTAATTGTTATTGCGGCTCCCCCGTCAGAAGAAATACTACCTCCACTTGTAGCAGAAGTGGTCGAAATAGATGATGCAGCAGTTGTGGTTATTGTTGGAATTTGAGCTTGAACAGTATTAGTTGTAAAAGAGAGATTGCTACCATAGGCTGTTCCTTCACTGTTCGTGGCATATGCCCTAACATAGTAAGTAGTATTAACACTTAAACCTGTTATTGAACTGGTAAAACTACCTGTACCAGTTCCGTCCGTTGTTTTACTATTAGCAGTAGTTGGGTTTTGACTGGTACTCCAACATACTCCTCTTGCAGTTACCGAGGCTCCACCATCAGAAGAGATATTGCCTCCGCTTGTTGCAGATGTTGTTGCTATTGCTGAAGCTGCAGAAGTTGTTAATATTGGAATTGAAGTGGATAAGTTGGGTGTTATACTAATCTGACTTCCATAAGCAGTGCCGACACTATTGGTTGCATATGCCCTTGCATAATAGGTAGTTCCGGTTATTAACCCTGTAATTGAACTTGTAAAACTTCCTGTACCTGTACCATCTGTCGTTTTACTATTCGCTGTGGTTGGATTCTGTGATGTACTCCAACAGACTCCTTTTGCTGTTATTGATGCTCCTCCATCTGATGAAATGTGACCACCACTGGACCCTGTAGTCGCCGATACAGCAGCTGTGGCTGCTGTTGTAATTGTAGGTATCTGCAATTGTTGAGGATTGGTTTTAAATGTAATTGCAATTCCGTAAGCAGTTCCGGCACTATTAGTAGCATAAGCTCTGACATAATAGGTCATATTTGGAATCAAACCTGTAATTGAACTGCTGAAATTTCCCATTTTTGAACCGTCTGAAGTTTTATTGCTGTCAATAAACGGATTAACAACAGTACTACTCCAACAAACTCCACTTGCTGTTATAGTGGAGTTCCCATCAGAAGAAATATTTCCCCCACTTATTGCAGATGTTGAGGTAATTGATGAAGCAAAATTGGTAGTTATTGTTGGAAGTTGTTCTGAAGTAGTTATATAAAGAGGACTACCATAGGAAGTCCCAACGCTGTTAGTAGCATATGCTCTTACATAATATGCCGAATTTGGACTTAGCTCATTAATATTACTTGTAAAACTACCATCTCCAGTACCATCTTTAGTAAAGTTTAAGCATGTAGAAAGTGTGACACTTGCGGAATTACTCCAGCAAACGCCCCTTGCCAATATGTGTGATCCACCATCATAAGTAATATTTCCTCCACTTATGGCGGATGTAGTAGTAATTGATGTAGGAGCAGTAGTTGTAAGAGCGGGTCTTGCAGGATATAATAGATTGATCAAATAAATGTCTGATTCTGTAAAATGCTGGGATTGAGGGATGAAGGTGCTTCCATCCTTTTTTGTCATTGTTGGAAGAGCCAACCCATATTTTGAAAAGCCCCATGAGTGATAAAGCATAATAGAATTAAAATCAAAATCAGGGGTATTAAGAGAGTATTTATATTCTTCAAAATTGTGTTTCTTACCATCTTGTATATTCTCCTCAATAATTGTTATATATTTATCCCTTCCAGCTTTACATTGTTCATGCAATAATCCGATCGAATGAGCCATTTCATGTATCAAGGTTCCCGAATCTCCCCAATCTGCAATTCTTATATATTGTTTTTTTCCTGACATTCCTAGCTGTGAATTGCACCCACTTTCATCATATACAAATTCAATATAGTTGGATTCATTTGTACGTTCATAAAACTTAATATTGGTTTTCCCTTCATACTCCTTTATGGCATCAGCAATTCTACTTGTATTTTTGAAGTTACTATTTACTGAATAATAGACTGTATTGTTTGGCCATCTAGTATTCTGAGACTCCAAAGCAGCTGATTTTGTTGGAGAACTAAGGATAATGTCACCTTGAAAAACTAATTCACCATTTATTTTCGAACATGTGACTTGGTTGCCATTAAGAGAAGTTGATATAATCTCTCCAACTATCCCTGGAAAGGCTTCTATACATTTCAACATAGACTCAATTGATAATGACTTGAATAACAAAACATTACCATAAGCTGTTCCTATATTGTTTGTGGCATAAGCTCTAATATAATAAGTTGTTCCAGGAGTCAATCCTTTAATTGAACTTGAATAGTTGCCAGTACCAGTTCCATCTATAGTCTTAGAATCAGATATTGTTGGGTTTTGAGTGGTACTCCAGCATGTGCCACGAGAAGTTATTGGAATACCTCCATCACTAGTAATATTACCTCCACCTATTGCAGAAACACCAGAAATGTCAGAAACTTCTGTTGTAGTCAATGTTGGTAGGACAGGTGTTGTAGTTGTGGTTAACTGATTACCGTATGCTGTGCCAATAGAATTAGTCGCATAAGCCCTGATGTAATAAGTAGAACCCGGAGTTAAACCAGTAATATTACTTGAAAAAGCACCTTTACCTGTAGCATCTGAAGATTTACTATCTGCAATAGTTGGATTTTGGTTTGTACTCCAGCAGACTCCCCGAGCGGTAATTGCTGCCCCGCCATCATTGGTTATATTGCCTCCGCTGGAAGCCGAAACCGAAGTAATCAAAGAAAGATCAGTTGTTGTGACTGTGGGTAATATTGCTAAAGTAATGGCTGTAACCTGATTTCCATAAGCAGTACCGATGCTGTTGGTAGAATAAGATCTGATATAATAGGTAGTACCTGGAGTCAATCCGGTAACAGAACTGGTGAAGATTCCAGTTCCTGTGCCATCAGAAGTCTTACTGTCTGCGATGGTTGGGTTTTGAGTGGTACTCCAACAAACACCTCGAGCAGTGACTTCTGCTCCTCCATCATTTGTAACATTACCTCCGGAGCTGAATGTTGTTGATGCAATTGTTGAGGCTTCTGTAGTTGTTAAAGTAGCCAACAAAGCCAGCGTTTTAAAAGTTGTCTGGCTGCTGTAGGCTATTCCTATTGCATTGGTTGCATAAGACTTCAGATTATATGTTGTTCCTGGACTAAGTGAAGTCAATGAACTTGTAAAGCTGCCCATTCCTTTCCCATCTGTTGTTTTATTGTCAGAGGTTGAAGGATTTCCACTAGAATTCCAGCAAACTCCCCGGGATAATACTTCTGAACCACCATCAGCAGATATTATGCTGCCTACTGTAGCTGAATTTGCTGTTATATTTGTTGCTTCTGAAATGGTAACAGTGGGAGCAACTTTCAATGCTTCTTTCTTGCAATTAAGCATGAGTGTGAACAGTAGTCCGGAAAAGAGTACTGAATAAATCGCAAATTTGGTCTTCATGTTTAGGGTTTTAGGTTTAATGTTACATAAAAAACAGCGTGGCCAAATTGCCTACGCCGTACCTGAGGCCCGACCAAGAGCCCATTCCACAACATAAAAGCAACGACCACGCCTTGACGCGGCGTTTTTGCTTTTTCTGTGGAATTGTAAATTTGGTCGGTTTCAAGTACAGAATTCGGCTAAACGCTATATTTTATATTTCTTAAATTCTACGTTCGTTTATAATTCGTTGTTATTTAGATATATACATGTACCAAGATGAAATTTTATTTTTGTAACGATAAAGGTAAACATAAAAATATTTAATTGCAATTTTTCCTATTGAAAAAGATCGGCGTGCTTTCAAAATATTTTTTCTGAAAAACGAGGGGTTATAAGGATTTTTTCCTAGTTTTGCAGCAAACAAGTAAACAATGATCACACGTTTGGCAAATACATATTGGTGGTGGCTGGCTTATAACTCTCAAAAGTCGTAGGGAAGCAACGCTTGTATTTACCTGAATTGATATAGTAAAAAGAGGCCTGTCGCAACCGCGGCAGGCCTCTTTCCTTTTTAGCAGTAAAAGATAAGAAAATGTGAAAATGTGAAAATGTGGAAATGTGGAAATGTGGAAATGTGAGAAATGAAGACAAATAAACAGTGAATTATATGAACAACTACCAGGCAGATAAAAACGGTTATTACGGAGAATTTGGAGGGGCATACATCCCCGAGATCCTTCACCGCTGTGTAACTGAATTACAAAACACCTATTTACAGGTTATCGAAAGTGAAGCGTTCAAAAAGGAGTTCGACCAGTTGCTGCAAGACTATGTCGGTCGTCCTTCCCCCTTGTACCTGGCCAAACGGCTCAGCGAAAAATATGGCTGCAGGATCTACCTTAAACGTGAAGATCTGAACCATACCGGGGCCCACAAAATCAACAACACGATCGGACAGATTCTGCTCGCGCGCAAAATGGGCAAAACCCGCATCATCGCTGAGACAGGGGCGGGTCAGCACGGGGTGGCCACCGCTACCGTCTGCGCCCTGATGAACATGGAGTGCATTGTCTACATGGGTAAAACAGACGTGGCCCGTCAGCATGTTAACGTGCAAAAGATGAAGATGCTTGGAGCCGAAGTGCGACCGGTTACTTCCGGCAACATGACGCTAAAAGATGCCACCAACGAAGCGATTCGCGACTGGTGCTGCAATCCTTCTGATACTTATTACATTATTGGTTCGACCGTCGGTCCACACCCCTATCCCGACATGGTAGCCCGATTGCAGTCGGTCATCAGCGAGGAGATTAAAAAACAACTGCTACTCAAGGAGGGACGCGACTATCCCGACTACCTCATCGCCTGCGTGGGAGGCGGCAGCAATGCGGCCGGCACCATCTACCATTACCTCGACGATGAACGGGTGAAAATAGTGTTGGCCGAAGCCGGCGGACTCGGGATCGAATCCGGACAAAGCGCTGCAACCATCCAATTAGGTACCGTTGGCATTCTCCACGGCACCAAATCGCTGGTGATGCAGAGTGAGGATGGCCAAATCGAAGAGCCTTACTCCATCTCCGCCGGACTCGACTATCCAGGTATCGGTCCGATGCATGCAAACCTGGCGGCCACCAAACGGGCAACCATCCTTGCTGTTAACGACGACGAAGCCCTGGAGGCCGCATTCGAACTGACACGTATCGAAGGTATTATCCCGGCCCTCGAATCTGCCCATGCCCTCGGCGCCCTCTCCAAAGTGGATTTTAAACCTACCGATGTGGTGGTTCTCACCCTGTCGGGACGCGGCGATAAGGATATGGATACTTATATCAAAGTTATGAGTTAGGAGTGATGAGTTATGAGTTTTAAAAGTTTGAAGGGTTTGAAAGGTTCTGGAAATCATGATTTGTTCGCTCCTTCGTCCCAGTCATCCTAGTCGTCCTAGTCGTCCAAGTCCAATTCACAAATCATTAAAGAAGAACCAATGAATGCACAAAAAAAATATCACTACAAAGCAGCAAGCAAGCAGGTACTCGGTGATCTGCATACACCGGTTAGCATCTATCTTAAGGTGCGGGATGTCTACCCCGAATCGGTACTGCTGGAGAGTTCAGACTTCTCCGCAAGTGAAGACAGCCTCTCTTTCATTGCCCTGCATCCCATTGCCAGGGTGGGGATCAACAGTGGCATCTGTACTTCCCAGTTTCCGGACGGAACTATTGTGGAGAAGCCCCTGAGTGGCACTTTCGGCGTGGCTGAAGCCCTGAACGGCTTCATGTCAAAATTCGAAGTAACCGGACAGCATGCCGATGTGTGCGGCCTCTTCGGCTACACAGCGTTCGATGCGGTGCGGTACCTCGAGAAAATTGCCGTCATAGAGAGTCACCAGACTGAAAACGATGCCCCCGACCTTCTTTACATCCTCTACAAATACATCCTGGTATTCAACCATTACAAGGACGAGTTGACGCTGATTGAGCTGACCGAAACTGGCGAATTGCCCAACCTTGAAGCGCTGGAGACGCTGATAGCAAATCGCAACTATGCCTCCTATGATTTTACCATCAACGGTCAGGAGCGCTCCCCTATCACCGACGAAAAATACCGCGAAATGGTGCGCAAAGGGATCTCCCACTGCCTGCGGGGGGATGTCTTTCAGGTGGTACTGTCCAGAAGGTTCGAACAGCCCTTTCTGGGCGACGACTTCAAGGTTTACAGGGCGCTGCGCAGCGTGAACCCCTCTCCCTACCTCTTCTATTTCGATTTTGGCGGTTTCCGGATCTTTGGCTCCTCGCCGGAAACCCACTGCAAAATCACAAGCGGAAGGGCCACCATCGATCCTATTGCCGGCACCGTACGACGTAGTGGTGACGTGATAGAAGACAAGGCGCTCAGCGAGGCCCTCTTGCAGGATCCCAAAGAGAATGCCGAGCATGTGATGCTGGTCGACCTGGCCCGCAACGACCTTAGCCGTAACTGCAACGACGTGGGGATCAATTTCTACAAACAGGTGCATTACTACTCCCACGTTATTCACCTTGTTTCCCGCGTAAGCGGAAACATCCTGCCGGAGAGCAATCCCATCAAAACATTTGCCGACACCTTCCCGGCAGGTACCCTGAGCGGCGCCCCAAAAGTGAGGGCCATGCAACTGATTTCCGAAATTGAGGCCCACAACCGGGGTGCCTATGGTGGCTGTATCGGATTCATCGGCTTCAACGGCGACCTCAACCAGGCAATCACCATCCGCACCTTCGTGAGCCGCGGAAACACCCTCTTTTACCAGGCAGGCGCAGGCATCGTGGCCAAGAGCAACGATGAGGGCGAACTGCAGGAGGTCAACAACAAGCTGGGCGCATTGAAAAGAGCGATCGACATCGCCGAAACCCTGAAAAATTAAGAACTATGAAAAAGATATTGCTCATAGACAACTACGACTCCTTCACCTACAACCTGGTGCACCTGATCACCTCATTGGGTTACGAAGTGGATGTGTTTAGAAACGATCAGATCACTATCGAAGAGGCGGAGGCCTACGACAAAATCCTGCTGAGTCCCGGTCCCGGGATACCCTCCGAAGCCGGATTGCTGCTGGAGATTGTGCGCCATTTTGCCCCCTCCAAAAGCATCCTCGGCGTCTGCCTGGGCCATCAGGCCATCGGAGAGGTGTTTGGTGCCGCACTGATCAATCTCAAGGAGGTGCATCACGGCGTTGCCTCGCAGATCAACGTTGTCAAAGGTGACCTCCTGTTCGATGGAATGGGAAACTCGTTCGAAGCCGGACGCTATCACTCCTGGGCGGTAAGTCCTGCAGGCTTCCCGGAAGTACTTGAGGTAACCGCCCTCGACGATTCGGGCGAAATCATGGCGCTGCGCCACAAAACCTACGATGTACGCGGAGTCCAGTTCCATCCGGAATCGGTGCTGACACCGCTGGGGAGCAGGATCATGCAGAATTGGCTTAATAGCTGAGAGTGGGAAAAGACGGGGAAGACTGGGCCGACTAGGACGAAGGGGATGATTGCCCCCAGTAACCCTTCAAACCCTTTAAACATTTCAAACAATTAAAACAATTTCAACTCTCAACTTAAAAAAATGAAACAGATATTGTATCGACTTTTTGAGCACCAGTTCCTGGGTCGCGATGAGGCCAGGGAGATCCTGCAAAACATGGTGGCAGGAAAATATACAGAGGCGCAGATCGCCTCACTGATTACCGTCTTTCTGATGCGGAGCATCTCGATCGGGGAGTTATCCGGATTTCAGGATGCGCTGCTGGAGATGCGGGTGAAGGTCGACCTGAATGAGTTCGATCCGATCGACATCGTGGGCACCGGCGGTGATGGCAAAAATACTTTCAACGTCTCCACTGCCTCCTGTTTCGTGGTGGCTGGCGCCGGGTACAAAGTGGCCAAACATGGCAACTACGGGGCCACCTCCGTGAGCGGGGCTTCGAATGTGATGGAGCACCACGGCGTCAAATTCTCAACAGATCCCGATAGGCTTAGACGATCTATCAGCGAATCGAACATGGCCTACCTGCATGCCCCGATCTTCAATCCGGCTTTGAAAGCGGTGGCAGGGGTGAGAAAAAGTCTGGGGGTACGCAATTTCTTCAACATGTTGGGACCGCTGGTCAATCCGGCAAAACCGAGAAATCAGCTGCTGGGTGTTTTCAATTTGCCGCTGTTGCGCCTCTACAGCTACTCCTTTCAGCAGAGCGGCAACCGTTTTGCGGTGGTGCACAGTCTGGATGGCTACGATGAGATCTCGCTAACAGACTCATTCAAAGTGATTTCCAACCAAAACGAGCACATTTATACGCCCGAAGAGATTGGTTTTACCCGCAATTTGGAGGCGGATCTTTTTGGCGGCGAGACCGTCGAACAGGCATCTGCCATCTTTGACAAGGTGCTGAATGGCACGGCAATTGCACAGCAGACCAACTGTGTGCTGGCCAATTCGGCCTTCGCGATACGGGTACTCTGTCCGGAAAAGAGCATTGCCCTCTGCATCGAAGAGGCACGCGAATCTCTGGTAAGCGGAAAAGCGATGCAAAAATTCAAGAAATTTGTGGAACTAAACTCATAGAGATGATCGCGTTTAAAAATATTACACAGAGTTTCACAGAGAAATCACAGAGTTACACGGAGAAAAAATAATTTTTTCTAACTCTGTGGTTCTCTGTGGTTCCTCTGTGTAACTCTGTGTAAGTTCTTAAATCATTGACCTTAAAACAAAGCAAAATAAATGAAAGACATTTTACAGGAGATCATCGCCCACAAACGCATCGAAGTGGAAAAGCAGAAACGGCTTGTTCCGCCTGAGAAGCTTGCGCAACAACTTGCCCAGCCGACACTCAGAACTACCAAATCGATGCGTGCGGCGCTGGCCTCCTCCCCTACCGGGATTATCGCCGAATTCAAGCGCAAATCTCCTTCCAAAGGGTGGATCTTCCCCGAAGCCGAAGTAACAAAGGTGATCCCTGCATACGAAGCAGCCGGGGCCTCTGCCTGCTCCATCCTCACCGATGAACGTTTCTTCGGCGGTTCGCTGGAGGATCTTCGCCACGCCCGGCAACTGGTTTCTCTCCCGTTGCTGAGGAAAGAGTTTATCATCGACCACTACCAACTGGTTGAGGCAAGAATTGCAGGGGCCGATGCCATTCTGCTGATTGCTGCGGTACTCACTTCGGAAGAATGTTTTGCCTTGGCCAAAGCGGCGCATGCCCTGAATCTTGAGGTATTGCTCGAAATTCACAATGAAAACGAACTGGGGCATCTCAACGACTGCGTCGATATGCTGGGAATCAACAACCGCAACCTGGGCACTTTCGAAACTTCGCTAGGCCACTCCTACCGGCTGGCTGAACGACTCAGTCAACTGGACAGCAGCGTTTTGCTTGTCTCAGAGAGCGGAATATCGGAACCCTCCACCATTGCCGCACTTCGGGCAGAGGGTTTTCGAGGTTTCCTGATCGGCAAGACCTTTATGCGGGGCGGAACCCCCGGTGCGACCCTGACGAAATTTATAAAAGGAATTAGCCATGCTGATTAAGGTTTGTGGAATGAAGGAACCCGGTAACATCGGGCAGGTGGCAACCATCACCGGGGTCGACCTGATCGGACTGATCTTTTACGAACTTTCGCCAAGGTATGTCGATTCGGATGATACAGCCCTTTCGGTTGCCTCGCTTACTACCGTGAAGGTCGTTGGCGTCTTTGTGAACGCAACCCAGGAAGAGGTGGCTGCAAAATGCAAGGAATTCCGCCTTGATTATATTCAGCTTCATGGGATTGAAACACCTGAATACTTGATTTCCCTCCGCGAACAACTCCCCGGGAAGGTCAAAATCATCAAAGCATTTCCCATCCAGAACGCAGAAGACCTTAAGCACATTTCCGGGTACGAAGGACTCTGCGACTACTTCCTTTTCGATACCAAAACATCCGGCTACGGAGGTTCCGGCGAAGCTTTCGACTGGAACATCCTGCAGCAATACAAAGGGTTTACGGAGTTTCTGCTCAGCGGTGGAATTGCCCCCGACAGCCTGGAAGCGCTGAGCCGGTTTCAACACAAACTTTGCGCCGGGGTGGACCTGAACAGCCGCTTCGAGACTGCGCCCGGAATTAAAGATATCCCCTTACTCAAAGAATTCGTACAACAACTCAAACAGAACAAGCGATGAACCGTCTTACCCAACTTTTCAAAAACCAGCAGCACAAGATCCTTTCCGTCTATTTCACAGCCGGTTACCCCAAACTGGAGGATACGCTGCCGATCCTGACCGCCCTCGAAGAAAATGGCATCGACATGGCCGAGGTGGGAATCCCTTTTTCAGATCCAATGGCCGATGGCCCGGTGATCCAGCAATCTGCCGGAGATGCCCTGCACAACGGGATGTCGCTCAGGCTGCTCTTCGACCAGCTGAAGGAGGTTCGCAAAACAGTAAAAATGCCCCTGGTGATGATGGGCTATCTCAACCCGATCATGCAGTACGGTTTCGAAAAATTCTGCAAATCCTGTTCAGAGGTGGGCATCGACGGCATGATCATCCCCGATCTCCCATTCGCAGACTACCTGGCCAACTACAAGTCAATCGCCGTACGGCACGACCTGAAGATGATCATGCTAAT
The DNA here is from genome assembly GCA_964358545.1 of uncultured Tangfeifania sp. Lineage (GTDB taxonomy): Bacteria > Bacteroidota > Bacteroidia > Bacteroidales > Prolixibacteraceae > CAINVV01. The sequence goes on from CAYHQN010000026.1 coordinate 12,037, forward strand.
TACCCCCGAAACCGAAGAAAGACGGATACGACTGATTGACGGACAGACGGAAGGGTTTATCTATCTCGTCTCGAGTGCCTCCACTACCGGTGCGCAGCAGGCGTTCGATGATAGCAAACAGGCCTACTTCACCAGGGTTTCGAACATGAAGCTACGCAATCCGCTTTTGGTAGGATTCGGAATCAGTAACAAAGAGACCCTCGATGCCGCATCGGCCCACACCAATGGCGCCATTGTGGGCAGCAAGTTTATCCAGCTGCTGGGCGGGTGCGACACACCGGATAAGGCGGTGAAGGCGCTGCTGAAGGCGGTGAGGAATTAAAAATTACAGATTAAAGATTACAAATTAAAGATGGCGGATCATACCGCTAATACGTCAGCGGCAAGCAAGAACACACGTGTATTATAAAACATATTTGCACGTAACGTATTTTTATTTGTATATTTGCACGTATATTATTTTATCAAAATTAATAGTGCTATGAAATAGCCATGAGGAAATGTTCACACCAACCGAAAATGATTATGTGGGTATTCCATCTGGCAATTGAAAAATAAAATTATAAACAGATGAATACAAAGTTGACATTGACGATTGAGCAAACGATTATCGAAAAGGCAAAAAAATATGCCAATAACAAAGGACGTAGCTTATCCTACATTATTGAAAATTATCTCAAAGTCATCACTAAAGAAGACAACACTGAGAGTATCGAACTAACACCAATTGTTAAATCACTAAAAGGATCATTTACTGCTCCTAAAAACTTCGACATCAAAAAGGAATTAGCAAAAAGGCTTAAAGAAAAATACTTGTAAAAAATGAGAAAAATCCTTATCGATACCGATGTAATTTTAGACTTCTTTTTTGATAGAAAACCTTTCTCAGACAATGCTGCAAAAGTTTTGTCCCTGTGTGAATCAAGAGAAATTAAAGGCTTCATCACATCTGTGATTATAAGCAATGTTTACTATTTGTTGCGACAAACATCAAAACATGGGAAAGTTATTGAAAAGCTAATGCAATTAGTGACTATAACAGAAATACTGACAACAGACAGAGATGTAATCATAAAAGCTTTGAACTCGAATTTTAATGATTTTGAAGACGCATTGCAAAATTATTCAGCTGAATTGAATGGCCAAATTGACTTAATTGTGACAAGAAATATCAAAGACTTTTCAAATAGCCCTCTTGGGGTAATGACTCCAGAGAATTATCTAAAGACTTTAAGTGCCAGCCGCTAATCGAGTAAACGGCCCTGCCTGGGAAACCTCATCTCCCCGGCGTATGTTCTATGAAGCTTAAGGCCTTCCAGACAATTTTGCAAAATGCACCAAGCGGCTACAAATCCAATGGAAGTCAATACCGCAAGCACTTATGCATATATATATATCCTTTAGAAAGCAAATTTTCATCTAAAACCATTGATTTTCAAATATATTGTGTCTATTTATGCTGCCTATTACCCTTACGAACCTGAGTCATACACCCAAAATCGGCGTATACAGGAAGGTTTGGATAATCCAGCATCGTCCGGATTATCCAAGGTTCATTAAGAATATGAAAGTTATTTATAGCTAAAGCTAAGTGCGATACTGAAAATTTATTTTCTAAATCAATCTTATTATGGAGACTCATGATAAAACCAAAGATGAACTCATAAGCGAGTTGCAGGAATTACTTCAAGAGAATAATTCTTTAAAGGCTTTAAAAGAAAAAGAGGAAGTAGAGTTTATCATTGCCAACAAAGAACTTGCTTTTCAAAATGATGAAAAGGAAAAACGTGCTACTGAGTTAATCATTGCCAACAAAGAACTTGCCTTTCAGAACGATGAGAAAGAAAAACGGGCGGCAGAGTTAATCATTGCCAAAGAACAAGCAGAACAAAGCGATCGGCTGAAATCAGCATTTCTTGCAAATATGTCGCACGAGATACGGACTCCAATGAACGGTATCCTGGGTTTTGCCGAGCTACTGAAAGAACCAAATCTTTCAGGTGATGAACAACAGGAATATATTAAAATCATAGAGAAAAGCGGCGAACGTATGCTAAATATCATCAACAATATAGTTGACATTTCTAAAATAGAAGCTGGTTTGATGAAAGTTGATTTTAAGGATACCAATATAAACGAGAATATCGAATTCATTTATATCTTCTTTAAACCTCAGGTTGAAGAAAAAGGAATGCAGCTTTTCTTTAGAAATACCTTGCCGGCAAAAGAAGCCACTATTAGATCAGACAGGGAGAAAATCTACTCCATTCTTACCAACCTCGTCAAAAATGCCATTAAATATACGAACGAAGGAACAATAGAATTCGGCTATATAAAAAAGGGCGATCACCTTGAGTTTTACGTGAAAGACGCAGGTATCGGGATTCCTAAAGAGAGGCAGGCAGCCATCTTTGAACGTTTTATACAAGCAGATATTACAGATGTTCAAGCCAGACAAGGAGCAGGTCTTGGATTAAGTATTGCAAAGGCTTATGTGGAAATGCTGGGAGGAAAAATTTGGGTAGAAAGCGAGCCTGACAGGGGTTCAACATTTTATTTTACTCTTCCATATTATACTGAACAGGAAGAAAAAAATATTGTTCAGAAAATTGTTCCGGTTGAAGGCGCAAAGAATCTGATGAAAAATTTGAAAATTTTAATCGTCGAAGACGATGAAACTTCGAAAAAGTTGATTTCAATTACCGTCAAAGAATATTGCAAAGAAGTTATTGAAGCATCAACAGGTATTGAAGCAGTTGAAATTTGCCGAAAGAACCATGATCTTGATATAATTCTGATGGATATTCAAATGCCGGAAATGAATGGGCATGAAGCAACCCGTCAAATCCGTCAATTCAACAGGGAAGTTGCCATCATAGCATATACAGCTTTTGGATTATCAGGAGACCGGGAAAAAGCAATTGATGCGGGGTGTAACGATTATATTTCAAAACCAATAAAAAAGGCCGAATTACATGCAATAATACAAAAACATCTCAACAAACAATTAACTTTACACAATTAAACAGCTGAATATGTGACATATGGCAAAGAGATCAGGATTAGATAAATGTCGCTAAGCGAACTTAACCAGAAAAAGTGCCAGCAGTAATGTAATGATGGATACAATCATAATGAAATTGCCGAATTTCCCCACATTTTCCTCAGAGTCGCGGGCGATGTAGCCGGTGATGACCCCAATCACCGCGAAGAGGATTAGAATTGAGGCAATCATTGTGTAGCCAGATAACAAGGTGATCGCAACAATACCGGGCAGTCCGACCAGGGTGATGAGCAGCACCGTCAGACATCCTTTGGCCTGTATAAACTGAAAGAAGACGGAAAAGAATTTTATGAAAAAATAGGTGATCAACAACCCAAAGAGCAGCGCCGGAATTACGAGCCAGGGGTTGTGCAGGTCAATTGTGAAGGCTGATTCCAATGTATCCATGGTGCAAAGGTAGAAAAATGCCGGACATCACCTTCACTCCCTCATTCGCGTACGATGGCCCTGATCATCTGCTGAAACATCACCAGGTGAATGGGCAGGAGTCCCCACCAATAGATCCGTCCACTCAGCCCTTTCGGCATAAAGGTGGCAGTCTGGGTCAGGTAAAAACCATCCTCCCTCAAGACAATCTTGAATTCGAGCCAGGCCTCTCCGGGCACCTTCATTTCGGCAAAGAGAAGCATCCGTTTGTTGGTGCGATCGGCAATCAAAACCCTCCAGAAATCGAGCGCATCGCCCGGATTGAGATCCGTCGCGTTCCGGCGTCCGCGGCGCAGTCCGACACCACCTGCCATTTTATCAATCACCCCACGAATACTCCAGATCCAGTTGGCGAAATACCAGCCTTTGTCACCGCCGATGGAGAAAACTTTTTCCAGCACCTTATCAGGATTGCCTTTAATTTTGAGGCTTCTTCGATCGCGGAGTATGCCAAAAACCGGAACATCCAGGTATCCGAAAAGCTGGTTGCTTTTGGTCATGGATACCGCATCAGTCCAACTGGAAGCGACGGTATCGAGGTTGATGCGTATCAAGGCCCTTCTGCAGGCTTCCCGGTAGGTTAACGGTTCGATGCCCAACATTTGCTGAAGCCTGTTGTCCTTGCAAACCACCTCAACTTTCATGCTGTCGACCAGGTTGGCAGCCAGGTAATAGGAAGTGGAAGTAACGAAATAAAGCCAATAGGAGGACATTCTGGGACTAAAAAAGGGAACGACGCCAATCCATCTTTTTAGGCCACGCACTTCTGCATACTGTAACAGCATCTCCTTGTATGACAATATTTCGGGTCCGCCGATATCAAAAATATCATCATAGGTCTTTGGGTTGAGCATGCAACCGGTGAGGTATTTCAGCACATCGGCAACACCAAGCGGCTGACAGAGCGTTTTTACCCAGGAGGGTGCAACCACAACGGGAAGAATCTCCATCAGATCTCGGATGATCTCGAAAGATGCGCTGCCACTGCCTACGATAATACCTGCCCGCAAGACGGTGAGATGTTTGCCCGACTCGCGGAGAATATTTTCCACATTCTTTCTGGATTGAAGATGCCTCGAAAGTTTTGGCGAATTCGAGATTCCACTGAGGTAAATAATCTGTTTGCAGTTGGTTTTACTGATGAAGGTGGCGAAATTTCTTGCCGACAATGCCTCCTCTTCCATAAATTGACCGATCGAAGAGGACATGGAATGAACCAGATAAAATGCCACGTCAATATCCAGCGAATGAAGATGGTCAGGAATGGGTTTTAGCAAATCAATTTCATGTCCTACTACTTTCGCGTTCGTTTGTACAGGCACAATTAACCGTTCCAAGCTCCTTACAAAGCAGGTAACATCGTGCCCGTTATCAGAAAGATTCTGAAGCAGCCTCTTGCCAATATAGCCGGTACTACCCGTCAACAATACCTTCATTCCAGCAAATATAAGACAGTTATGAGTTATAAGTTATTAGTTATGGGAGTGATTTATAACTTATAACTCATAACTCATAACTCATAACTCATAACTCCTATTCATAAAGAACTTTGTGGCACTCAGAACAGAAAGAGGTTTTCCAGGCTCCTTTGATCCCGATTGGATGGACAAATTCCAGCGCTTTATCGAGCGAACTATTGGTTACATTACCTGTAGGGCCCTGGTTGACGATGGCATGACAAAGGTTACAGTCGCGCGAAATCGCCTCCCCTTTTTCGGTTTTGTGACGGTCGGAGTGACACCTGAAACACCCGTCCGATTCGAGGTGGCCAATGTGGTTCAGGTAACGGGTGGCATCCGCCTTCATGTAGGGGAATGCATTGTTCTTATATTCAGCCTGAATGGCGGCAATGGCATCGGTGATCCTCTTTGACTCTTTGGCATAGACATCAGGATGTGAGCCTTTGTAGAAATCAACAATGGTCTGATCGATTGAACTCATGGCAGAATCCATGCTGGTGTAGGACGTTTTCAATGCCTCCATCGCTGCCTTTTTAATGTATGGAAGATCCTTCGGAATCTTTCCGGCTACCATGGCGTTGTTGATATAGAAGGTCGGTGAATTGTAAAGGTGGGAAGGCCTGTTGTGGCAATCCATACAGTCCATGGTCCTGGCAGGAATTGAATCAAGCGCTGCCTTTGTGATGGGATTTTCGCTGTCCATGAAGGTTTTTACCTCCCCGGTCTTCATGTTGGTCATCTTCACCCATGGAATACTCTCCCTGTCTTTGGTTGTGGAGACATATTCGATTTTGAAATTCTTGTTGATGTGCCAGTGGATTCCCTCTGTCAATCCCTGTGCACTGAATTCCGGACCAATTTTCATCATTAGGGAGTTGTTCCACTCGGTACTTGCAGAGTCGGTCAGGTAGGAGCGTATGTTGATCAGCTTTCTGGAATAGAATTTCTCGGGCCAGTGGCAGCGTTCGCAGGTTTCGCGGGCCGGTCTCAAATTGTGCAACGGGGTTTCTATCGGACGCGAATACTTTTTAAAAGTAACGGAATATACCTGATAAAGTCCTGATAATTTTGATTTTATATACCAGTCGGCACCTTCGCCCACGTGACATTCCACACAGGCAACGCGGGCATGGGGAGAGTGCTGGTAGGAGACATATTCGGGTTCCATTACCTGGTGACAAAGTTTACCGCAGAACTCAACAGATTCAGTATATTGGAATGCCTTGTAACTTCCCATTGCCGAAATCAATAACAGAATAACAGTGATGACAGAGATTGTAATGAACCCCGAACGAAATTTAGGGTCATTCAGGTTCCATACGGGCCAGGCGCCCGGATCTTCAGGCGTTGTTTCTTTTTTGTGAATACGAAGAATGATACCTAAAGGGATCAACAACAAGCCAATGACCAAAAACATTGGCACGATAATGTAAATGTATAAACCCAAATAGGTGTTACTCTGAGCAGAAAAAAGAGAGAAAAGGAATAGAACAAGTATCACAAGCAAACTGTTGGCCGCGATAACAAACCCGGTAAGGCTCATCCAGTTATAAAAACTCCTTGATGGTTTCATGTATAAGTTAATAATTTGATTTCGGCCAAAATTATCGCTTTTCATCTAAATATCTAGATAGGTAATGCTAAAAAGATTCATTCTCAATAAGTGACGGATTTTGGTAAATACGTATGACCATCCCAAATCATCAAAGGTTTGTGCGAAATTTTTGCGATTTTTGAGTACCAAAAAGAATGCTTATGGCCCAAGACATAACCACACTGAAAGACGTTCACCGGCTGGTGGATGCATTTTATGCCAAAGTCAGGGAAGACGGGACGATCGGTCACTTTTTCAACGACCGGCTGGAAGGGAAATGGGATGCCCACCACAAAAAGCTTTACCGCTTCTGGCACACAGTTCTGCTCCGGCGTCCCGACTATTTTGGGAATCCGGTGCCGCTGCATTTCAACATGCAGATAAAAAAAGAGCATTTCGACCACTGGCTAGAGGTATGGTGTACTACCGTGGATGAGCTCTTCGAAGGAATGGTCGCCGATAGGGCGAAGTTCAGGGGGCAGACCATGGCCAAAGCTTTCTACAGTAAGATCAGGAAAGCGGATGAGGGAATGTGAAAATTGGAAAATGTGAAAATGCGAAAATGGAGGACGCTCTTATCTTGGTTTTTTTTTCAAGATGATATAAACCTTATTTTTTTAATAAATCTTAGTAGAAAAAGGTGGATGTAAGGAGACCGAATCTTATTATCTTATTTTATGATTATTTTGAAAATAAGATAATAAGATAAGGATTCCAATCCACGCAATTTCCTACTAAGATTAAAAATTGAGAATAAGATTTATTTGATCAAAGGTTCCTATTGACAATAACATTTCGAACCACACAAACTGTAAACTAAAATCAGGACGGGTCACCTCGACTCCAATCTCATGTCTTATGTCTCATATCCTTGGTCTAATCACTCTTCGGTAATTTTCAAATTTTCACATTTTCACATTTCTTCCTTATCCAAATAATAGAAGTAAAGTTTCTCTATCGCTACCCGAATGGCATCATTGATGGGCATCTGGGGAACTGCCAGGTCGGGATCGATTGCCAGAAGCCGCATAAAATAGTTACTGAAAATGGGCATCTCCTCAGGATGTGCAACTGCCATCTCACCGGCTTTGGTTACTGCGGCAGACTGGGTACATTTCATGATTTTACAGGTTACCAGGACCGGTTGGTTTTCACGGTTTAACCGGTAACCAAATCCAAAAAGCCGGCAAATCAAACCTCTTTTTTCGTAAAACTGACAGCCCCACTCGCTTTTGAAAGTGGCATCAGGATCAAAGCACGCGCACCATCCATGTTTGGGATGATCCAGTCTGGTCAGGAAATCATTGACTTTTCCTGTTTTGTAAAGCCAGGCCGCAAGCGGCATAAACTCGATCGGAGAGGCTTCAATATCTGCCTTTCGGCAACACATTCCGCAGAAATCAGGGCATTTCAACCCACTTACTGCGGCAGTTGACTGGAGATGGGCATCCAGCTCTTCAAATACCTTTTCAACCTCCTCTATGATCCATGTTTGTCTCATCTATTGTAGGATTAATGAAAGAATAGGTAACCGATCAGGATGGCAGCTATTAAACCGACCAAATCGGCAAGCAGGGCACAGGCCAGTGCATGCCTGGTTTTCTTGATTCCAACTGAACCAAAATAGAGCGCCAGAATAAAGAAAGTAGTATCTGAAACGCCCTGCACCGTGCAGGAAAGCCTGCCCACAAATGAGTCTGCCCCATACATCTTCATCGCGTCGATCATCATCCCGCGCGAACCGCTTCCACTCAGGGGTTTCATCAATCCAGTCGGCAGGGCTGCCACGAATTCAGAATTGATGCCCAACGAATCGAAGATCCATTTGACCCCGGCCACTAAAAAATCCATGGCACCGGATGCCCGAAAAACGCCTATTGCTACAAGGATAGCCACCAGATAGGGGATAATCCTGACTGCAGTAGAAAAGCCCTCCTTAGCGCCATCAATAAAAGTCTCGTACACATTGATCTTACTCTTAACGCCCAGCAAAATAAAAAACAAGATCAGGGAGAAGAGGATCACATTGGTGGCTACTTTCGAAAAGATGGAGATCTGTTCCTGCGACATGCTGCTGATTGAAAAGATCAATGTCGCCACAAGGGCAGTCGTTCCCAGCAGGTAAGCCAGAATCGTCTTGTCCCATAGTTTGATCTTTTGCACAACGGAGACGGAAATCAAACCTGTCATGTTGGCGAAAAAAGTGGCAAAAAGGATTGGAATGAAAATATCTGAAGGGTCCTTGGCGCCCAGTTGCGCCCGGTACACCATGATTGATATGGGTATCAAACACAACCCGGAGGCATTCAATACCAGGAACATGATCTGGGCATTGGAGGCAACCTCTTTGTTTGGGTTGCTTACCTGCATCTCCTTCATGGCCTGAAGTCCCATTGGGGTAGCCGCATTGTCGAGGCCCATCATGTTGGCAGCGAAATTGAGCATCATCGGACCATAGGCCGGGTGGTTTCTCCCCAGTTCAGGGAATAGCTTGTTGAAAAAAGGGCCGATCAGTTTGGACACAATATTGACAATCCCCCCCTTCTCTCCGATCTTCATGATCCCCGACCAGAATGTCAATACCCCTGTCAACCCCAACGAGATCTCGAACCCTGTTTTTGACATCTCAAAGGTGGCATTCACCATCTCCGAAAAGGTATCCACATTACCCAGAAAGATCAGTTTGACAAGCGCAATCACGAAGGCGATCACAAAGAAGAAGATCCAAATGTAGTTTAAGGCCATCGAATTTGGTAGAAGGTGATAGTTTACTTAAGACTGGTAAAAATAAAAAAATCCGGATTGAATCCGGATTTTTTTATCGTTGGGCCGTGCTGCTTCTCAATATTTCTTTGCGAATTCGTCTGCCAGTGCATTGATGGCCTCATCAGAAAGATCCGATCCATTGTGGATGACCATTCTATACCGGAATGTCGCTGTTTTTCCTGCCGGGATACTGTAATTCAAGGCCTGCTTCCCTTTGGTAAAAACGCTCCATCCAAGTGGGTTGGCAGCAAACAAACCATATCCTCTTGCGTGCCAGTAAGTTGGATAGCCTGCGTTTTGAGGATGATCGCAAATCACGAGGGCAATTTTCTCATTGTTGATAGTTCCGTTCAGTTCGCACCATCTTCCGCGGGTCGACCAGACTGCATCATCTTTGATCCCTTCGCTTGTCCTGTAGCTTCCGGTTACCCCCTCTGTGCCCATGGCTTTCACGGTAGTTGGGTTTCCTTTCGCATCGGTCATGATTGCTTCATCTTTTTGGGGAAGTTCCAGTTGACGGGCCACACGAATGGCGATGACGCCCTCTTTGTTGTCGGCCATTGAAACCGGCCCTGATCCCGCAGTTAATTTGGTAATTCTGTCAATGATGCGGGTATTCCCCCGGTTAATGAAATGCAGTTCTGTCGTTTCATCAAGTAATTTTTTCCCATCCGGGGTGTCCCATGTGACAGTTACCACGAGAACTCCATGGCCTTTCCCGCCCTCTTTCTTCACTATGGATTTTTGATGGATGGTTCCATACCCGCTCTTTTTGTTAGCAGGGACCGCTTCTGAATTATTCCAGAAATCCAATCCATCAACATCACCGTAATTGAACCAAATACCAACATGATGTGGATGGTCTACCCGCTCACCCGCTCTGGGTTTTATCGGAAATCCACGCGTAACCTCATCTCCTGAGGCAGTTACAACAGGATACAATACAGGTTTCATCACATTGTCGGGCCAGATGTAAGAGGTAAAGAGTTTCCCGTCCATCAGAACGTCAACCCGTTTCTGATCGCTTTTATCGGAAAAGGAGACCGTTCCCTCCTCTTTCCCTTTGGCCCCATCTTTCGAAAAAAGCGGTTGTGCTGCTGTCATCAGTAAAAAAAGAGTTCCTAAAAATAGTTTAGATTTTAATTCCATGGCAGTAAATTCAAAATAATGAATGATGGGTAAAAATAGCAAATCCCTACATCACATTTGCCTCTCTGCCTTAATTTTCTGCCTGAAAATGAAAATATTCGGGATGCTGTTTTTTTCACTGTAGCATTGTTGTAATTTCACCGCGTTATTTATCGAAGAAAAGCGATTGTGAAACGAGGAAAGAATAATCCTCAATACGTTCGTGAATTGACAACAATGACATTAGGACCATTAACAGACCGATCATGCAAACAAAGAAAACCTTCATCTGGATCTTTGCTGTTTTACTAACCGTTGCAGCAGCCTTATACCAACGATTAACCGGACCCACGCACCCCCAGAGAACCCGTGCCACCATTTCGGGACAGACCTATAAATTCAGACTGCTACGATCTTTTGATGGGGCAGGGGATTGTCCCATAGCCATTACTGTTCAGGATCCTGAAGTGGCAGGGTCACTCGAATACAGGATTTTTTCCCAGAAAGTAGATTTCATCAAATTGCCGATGGCCCGCGAAGGCGGAGTTCTCACTGCCTCATTGCCTCATCAGGGAATGGCAGGAAAACTGGAATATAAAATCACCCTAAAAAAAAGCCAGGAAACGGTTTCCCTGAACAATGGAACGCCAACAGTTATCCGTTTCAAAGGTCACGTACCGGAGCTTGTATTGATTCCGCATATTCTGATCATGTTTCTGGCCATGTTGTTCAGCAACGTTGCAGGGGTTTTCGCCCTTTTCAATATCCCATCGTTGAAAATGATGAAAATAACACTAATTACCATCTTTGTCGGCGGTTTGATCATGGGCCCGCTGGTTCAAAAATATGCCTTCAATGAACTTTGGACCGGCGTTCCCTATGGATGGGACCTTACCGACAACAAGACTTTGATTGCATTTGCTGCATGGGTCATCGCCTTCCTCTTTAACTTGGAAAAAGAGTCCAGGTATTGGGTCGTAGCAGCCGCGGTTGTAACCATTGGCATATTCTCTATCCCCCACAGCCTCTTTGGATCGCAGTTGGATCCGGCTACAGGCAAGATCATTCAGGGGATGGTTCAACCCTATTTCTCCCTGCTTTTTTGAGAATTTCACGATTTTAAAAACTCATCCATCATGAGAAACCTGTTGTTTGTCTGTGTGTTAATGCTCCTGTCCATACCATTGTCTGCACAACCTGACAATTGGTATTTTTCGATTTCGATGGGTGGTTGCCTGCCTTTGGGATCTTTCGCAGAGACAAATCCTGCGAAAGCCGGTGCAGGATATGCCCTGAGGGGATTCGCGCTCAACCTGGATGCCACCTATCCCCTGAGTAATCATTGGGGGCTGAAAGGAATGGTAATGCTCAACAACAATCCTGTCGATCGCAACGGAATTGGCACCATGATGGAGGGCCGGATGAAAAAACTGGTACCATTTACCGAAGCTGAAAGGGATAACCTGACGCTGACAGTCAATTCATGGATGTCGAACAGTTTGGTGTTCGGACCTGTTTTTTCACTGAATTTTGACCGGTTTGCCTTGGATTTTCAGGCGATGGCCGGAATGAATGTGACCTACCTCCCTAACCAGAAACTGCTGTTTAAACCCTCTTCAGGGAGTTGGGAATACCTGCAGCACAACACCAACAACGTTCATATTTCAGTGGATTTGCTGGCGGGGAGTGCAGTCAGGTTCAAGGTAACTGACAAATTACAACTCAAAGTGGCTATTGATTACCAGCGCTCTAAATCTAAAAACAGTTTCGAAGAGCTTAAAACGATCAAGGCGAATGGATCCACATCGGTCGAGAATCTCAACAGCGGAAGTACCGAGGTTGCCAAACAGGTGGTGATTGGAAGCGTGGGATTTGTTTACTATTTGTGAGATGGGAAGATTGATTAAATAGTTTGAAATGTTTGAAGGGTTTATAAAGTTTATTGGGTACAACTTTTAAAACATTTTAAACATCATAAACATTTCAAACCCTTCAAACCCTTCAAACCAGTTTTGCTATTTCCCTGTTCCAATCTTCATCTTGTCCATATACATCTTAATAAATTTCTGATCGTTGGCATCAGAATCCCCATATTTGTCCCGAAGTTCGGTTAGCCGTTGGTGCATCATTTTTTGCACTATAGCATAGGCCGGATCATTGTAGACGCTCTTCATTTCGTGCGGATCTTTCTCCAGGTCGTACAATTCCCATTCATCGACATCGTAGTAAAAATGTATAAGCTTGTATCGTTCGGTCGCAATGCCGTAATGCCGCTTGACCATGTGTTCGGCCGGGTATTCGTAGTAGGTATAGTAAACGGCGTCGCGCCATTCACCGGTTTTACCGGCAACCAGTTTCCGGAAAGACTCTCCCTGCATATCAGCCGGAATTTTTACGCCGCAATAATCCAGAAACGTTGGGGCGAAGTCAAGGTTCTGAACCAGTTTGCTGATTTTTGTACCCGGCTTGATCTCTTTGGGATACCTGATCAGCAAGGGTGTCCTGAAAGATTCTTCGTACATAAATCGTTTGTCGAACCATCCGTGTTCCCCCAGGTAAAAACCTTGATCGGAGGTGTAAACCACGATGGTATTTTCGGCCAATCCGCTTTTATCGAGGTAATCAAGTACCTCTCCTACTCCGTCATCAACCGATTTTATACATCTGAGATAGTCCTTGATATAACGGTTATATTTCCATTCAGCCAATGCCTTACCGGTTAGCTTTGCCTTCAGAAAAGCCTGATTTTCGTCCTCGTAGGCATCCATCCAATCTGCCCTTTGTGCCGGAGTCATACGGTTCAGATCAGACTCAAACCCGGTAGCCTTGCCATCAGGGTCAGTAATCAGTTTGAAGTCATGTCCCCACCTTGCATGTCCATCCACTTTCATCTCCTGTGTATGGGCGGCAGTTCCCCTGCCCTGGTAATCGTCATAATAGTTTGCCGGAGGCACAAAAGTTGTATCATCGTAAAGATTGAGGTATTTCTTAGCAGGAAGCCAGTTCCGGTGAGGAGCTTTCTGGTGGTAGAGCAGACAGAAAGGTTTGGTCTTGTCTCGCATCTCGCTGAGCCATTTCAGGGCATATTCGGTGGTAATCTCTGTGCAATAGCCTTCGATGCGCTTCTTTACCCCGTTGACAAGAAAATCCGGATTGTAATATTGTCCCTGACCGGGCAGGACCATCGAAAAATCGAAGCCCTGGGGCAGTCCATCCAGATGGATTTTGCCAATCATGGCAGTTTGGTAACCTGCCTTTTGCAGTATTTTAGGAAAATTGTCCTGATCCCAGTTAAACAGTACCCTGTTGTCAATTTTCCCGTTGATGAAACTGTGCTTACCTGTTAGCATCACGGCCCGGCTGGGGGCACAGATGGAGTTGGTGACACAGGCGCGTGTAAAGATGGCCCCTTCCCTGGCCAAACGATCAATGTTGGGAGTTTTGTTCAACCCTGTACCATAGGCACTAATGGCCTGATAGGCATGGTCGTCAGACATGATGTAGATAATGTTGGGACGTTGCTTGGGAGCTGTCTGACCGAAAGCACCAGGTATTAATCCTGCCGAGCAAATTCCTGCCAGGGAAACCAGTTTAGTTCTGTTCATGGATTAGCGATCTTGAATAAGTGTGTTTGAGAGCACTAAAATTAGGTTATTTTTTTGACCCCACCCACCACAAATAACGCAAATAACACAAATGACGCAGATCAGAAACAAAAAAAATACGACCTGTCCAATCATCCCTTTCTCATCTCTCCTTCTTCCTCTCCAAATCCCTATGTCTTTCAGTCCCTAAGTCCTTCTTCTCCGTTTCTTAGTTTCTCTGTTTCAATTTTCCGTAAAGCAATCACCCCCTCTCCCAGTCCCCCAGTCTCCCCCTCTTTTAGCTATTGCCCTAAAAGTTTAATCAATGAATCTCCCCATCCAAAATCACCATCTCAATCAGGTCAGAGCTGAAGGCATAAGGAAAGTATTCGTAGGATGGGATTTTCTTCGTCACGAAAACATTCGCGGCTTTCCCTTTGGTGATGGTTCCATATCCTTCACCAATGCCCATGAGGTAGGCTGAATTGATGGTGGACGCATTGATGGCCTCTTCCGGCATCATACCATATTTAATACAGGCGAGCGACTGCATGAATTTCATGTCGCACGAAGGCATCGATCCCGGATCGAAATCTGTGGCAATAGCAAGAGGCAGACCGGCATCAATCATCTCGCGGGCCGAGGAAGCAGAGAGGTTATGAAAAAAGGAAGCGCCTGGCATGATGACGGGGAAAATCCCTGCCCGTACCATCCTGTCAATCTTATCCGGCGAAATTGGTTCGTTTGCATCCAGGATATCGAGACAAACTTTAAGGTTCATTTCATTGAGACGGTTCAGGCCCAGCTCATCGGAATGCAACTTCACTGTCAAACCCTCGCGCATACCGGCAAACATCAGCATCTCCGTTTCACTTCTTGTCAGGAATTTATGATCGTAGTACAAATCAAGGTTGTCGGCCAGTTCATCTTGTGCAATGGCTGGCAGTATATCCAAAATATGATCGAGGTACTTTGCGGGTGATTTGCGGAAATTCTCGTGGTAGGTGTGAGATCCAAGAAAAGTGGATTTGATCACGAGCGGAGTGGTACTTTTCAATTTCCTTATGACCTGTAGCAATTTAATCTCATCTTCTGCCTCCAGACCGTACCCGCTTTTGATCTCTATGGCCCCGGTTCCCTTCCTGACTACCTCTTTGAGATGATCAATTGCCTGGAGGTAGAGCTCCCCGATAGACATCTCATGAAGTCCGACAAAAGAATCTGAGAAACCTATCCCCTTTCTGACGCTTCCCGGACCACGCCTGGAAAATGCCGGGACGGTCCCGAAAGGGTAGAGCAAATGGGAATCTGGATCGCAGAAGCTGGGAAAAACCAGCCTCCCTTTGCAATCGATCTCCATCAATTGATCAGAATCATCTGCTATTGATCCTCCCATGGTATTCATGGGACCATAATCTGCAATCATTTCATCCCGGATCAGCAGGAAGGCATTACGAACAGAACGTATCAACGACATCTCCTTCCCAGCCAGATAGGGGGCAGGATTTTCTCCTGTTTGAACCAACTCCTTGATGTTAAGAAGCAGCAAGTCCATGACCGAAAAATATTGAAAATGAATAGGTTAAAGCATTTACATTATAAAGATAAAAAAAAAATCGGAGATTCAAAATTTCTGACAAGGAATTATGAAAAAAAGTAAAAAAAAACCTGCTTGAATCAAGCAGGTCGTTTTTAAAGTCTTTTGTCTTGTTACTCAGGCGAAATAGCATCAGTAGGACATACTTCGGCACATGATCCACAATCGGTGCAAAGTTCAGCATCAATTTTGTAGATTTCACCTTCGCTGATCGCTTCAACAGGACACTCATCGATACAGGTACCACACGCGATGCATGCATCAGAAATTTTATAAGCCATAACTTAATTTATTGGTTTTACGGAAAATTAATTTCAAAAAATTCACTGCAAAAGTATAAAGTTTGATTGAAATAAAAATATTTTAAACAAATTTTACCCGAATTTATCTTGGAGTGACTAAAGTGAACTATAGTCACTAGAGTTATGGACTCCTTGCCTGGTTTGCCATAAGCAAAGTACTTTAAACACTCTAGTTCACTTTAGTCACTCTAGTTCACTCCAAGTGGATTTTATTCTATCTTTGATTGCGAAACAAACGTTTTGTCAGCCTTTGAAGAGCTATTTGCAGTTCTGATATTCTCTTGGTCATCCTAAAAATTAAAAACATGAAAACCTCTTTACACACCTTCCTCTTTTTCGGACTTCTGACTTTTTTACTTACCGGATGCAGCAAAACAGTGACATCACAAAACCCACCGACAGATAATAGATTAGTCAAAGGAGCGGATATTAGCTGGCTGCCACAGATGGAAGCTTCAGGATATAAATTCTACAATGACCAGGGCAATGCAGAGGAATGCTTTAAAATTCTGAAGGACCATGGGATCAACGCCATCCGGCTGAGAACATTTGTGAACCCTTCGGATGACAAATTCAGCGGTCATTGTAGCAAAGATGAAACAGTAGCAATGGCTGTAAGGGCTAAAAATTGGGGAATGAAGGTGATGATCGACTTTCACTACAGCGACAGCTGGGCCGACCCCTCCAAGCAGATAAAACCCAAAGCCTGGGAAGGACATGACTTCCCTTCTTTACTGATAGACCTTTACAATTATACATTTGATGTAATGACCGCATTGAAAACAGCTGGTATAACTCCTGAATGGGTTCAGGTCGGAAATGAAATACCGGGAGGTATGATCCTTCCCGAAGGAAGTACCGACAACTGGCCGCAACTGGCACAACTGATCAACAAAGGTTATGATGCCATCAAAGCCGTTAGTCCCAATTCAAAAGTCATTCTTCATGTAGATCAGGGAAACAACAGCGGTCGTTTCAGGTGGTGGTTTGACGCGGCAAAGACAAATGGGGCCAAATACGATATCATTGGCTTGTCCTATTATCCTTATTGGCTGAACGGGAAGCCAGATTACACACTTTCGATTACCGATCTTGGAGCAAATATGAATGATTTGTTTTACAGATATGGAAAAGAGGTGATGGTCGTAGAAGTTGGGGGCGAAGATATCAAAGTTCAAAACACCTACGATATGCTGATTGCCGTTCAGAAAAAGGTAAAAGAGGTTCCCGAAAGCAAAGGGTTGGGTGTATTCTACTGGGAACCCGAAGGGGCCAGAAGCTGGAGCCACTATGCGCTGAGCGCCTGGGGAGACGATGGAAAACCAACCAAAGCGATGGATGCTTTTTTGCAGGCATTTTGATTTTACCTGGAGAATATTTCAATTATTATTTGGATAATTACCTAAAATGCCGTAACTTATGGTAAGAAAATACAAGGATTTTTTATTACTAACCAGTAGAATCAACGGCAATGAAAGTCGAAAATGCAAGTCTGGTCCCAGACAAAAAAATCATGGACAAGATTTATCTGATAAGGGATCAGAAAGTAATGCTTGATAGGGATTTGGCTGAGTTGTATGGGGTTGAAACAAAACGGCTGAAGGAAGCAGTCAAACGGAATTTATTCAGGTTCCCTGAAGACTTTATGTTTGAATTGAGCAAGGATGAATTTGAGAATTGGAGGTCGCAAATTGCGACCTCCAATTCGGACCGAATGGGATTGAGGTATTCACCAATGGTATTTACAGAACACGGAGTATTGATGCTTTCCAGCGTCTTAAACAGTAAAAAGGCCGTTGATATTAACATTCAAATTATGCGGATTTTCACCAGAATACGTCAAATATTTACTGACTCTTTAAGCCTGAAACTGGAAGTAGAGGAGATCAAAAAGAAACTCAAAAATCAGGACAAGAACATCGAACTTGTATTTAGTTACCTCGATGAACTTATCACCAGGCAGGAAAACCCAACCTCCCGAAAACGTATTGGATATAAGACAAATAACTAATCTAGGACATTTACTTTTGCGCACCATGGCTGCAATCCGCATTCACCGCACTTCGGTTTTCGGGCAATGCATATATAACGTCCGTGCAGGATCAGCCAGTGATGGGCAACGGGCAGCAATTCCGGCGGAAACAATTTGACGAGCTGACGTTCAGTCTCTTCCGGCGTTTTGGAATTTACAGTAAGTCCAAGCCGGGCTGAAATCCTGAAAACATGCGTATCTACGGCCATGGCAGGTTTGTTGAAGACCACAGAAAGTATCACGTTGGCTGTCTTTCTGCCGACTCCAGGCAGTTTGATCAACTCATCCATCTCCTCCGGTACAGTACCCTGAAAGTCTGACAACAGCATTCTGGCCATTCCAACCAGATTTTTCGCTTTGTTGTTTGGATAGGAACAGGATTTGATCTCTTCAAAAACCTCCTCCGATCCTACTTCAGCCATTTTCTCCGGCGTAGGAAAACGCTTGAAAAGAGCGGGAGTAATCATATTCACACGTTTGTCGGTGCATTGCGCAGATAGAATTACTGCCACCAGCAACTGATAGGGGTTCGAATAATGCAGTTCGGTCCCGGCTACCGGCATATTCTCCTGGAACCAGGCCGTTATCTTTTCGCAAATCTCTTTGGGTTGCATAAGGGTTGTTTTTGAAAGCTAAAATAGGCATTTTCAAACGGCTGTGGCAATAGTGGGTGAACAATTCGCAGTTGATAAAAAATAAAGTTCATCTCCAATGACTTTGATATTTAAGCATAATTTCGTAAACTTACCATTGAATAACACGCAACTAACCTTCCTTTACAAGTCCAAGATCAGTCTTAGGAAGAATGTTTGTTACGCTTATAAATTTGGCAGTCATTCTATGAAGACACGCAACCATCAAACAAAAGAATATAAAAGACTAGATAAATGCAAAAATATTCGGTAAACCAACATTTAATTGAAAATGTGTTATCCTTTGTTAGTACAGGCGAAATCGCTATTCCTGAAATCCAAAGACCTTTTGTATGGGATAGTTCTAAAGTTCGTGATTTAATGGACAGTTTATATCAGGGTTATCCTATTGGTTATCTAATTGCCTGGCAGAACCCAAATGTACGTTTGAAGGACGGAAGTACAAGTGTCGGTAAAAAAATACTGATTGACGGACAGCAGCGAGTTACTGCATTAACAGCTGCCATTTTGGGAGAATATGTAATTAACCAAACTTATCAGCGAGTAAAAATAAAAATTGCATTTAATCCGATTGAAGAAAAATTTGAAGTACAAAACCCGGCAATTTTAAAAGATAAAACCTGGCTGCACGATATAGCTGTGGCAATAAATGGAAAAGCAGATTTATTCGAAGTAGCTGACAACTATTTCGAATTAAATCCAGATGTTGATAAAAAGCAAGTCAGAAATGCATTCTCTGCCCTAATCAACATAACTAAGAAACAAATTGGACTAATTGAATTATCCCACGATTTGGATATTGAAACTGTTACAGAGATTTTTATCCGTATTAATTCAAAAGGAGTTGTTTTAAGTCAAGCAGACTTTGTAATGAGTAAAATTGCCTCTAATACAGAATACAAAGGAAACGAGCTGCGAAAAGCAATTGACTATTTTTGTCATTTAGCGATTGCTCCCGATTTTTACAAGCACATAATTGACAACGACAAAGAGTTTGCAAGAACTGACTTTTTCCAAAAAATGCAATGGTTAAAAATTGAAAACGAAGATTTATACGACCCTGACTATAATGACCTAATACGTGTGGCGTTTACTTCACAGTTTAATAGAGGTAGACTCTCGGATCTGGTAAGTTTACTTTCAGGTAGGAATTTTGAAACACGAACTTTTGAAGATACAATTGCTGAACAATCATTTGCAACTCTTAAGACAGGAGTTGAAAACTTCATAAGCGAAACAAATTTCAAGCGTTTTTTAATGATTATAAAATCCGCAGGATTTATTTCACCGAAACTTATCCGCTCTCAAAATGCAATAAATTTCGCCTACATTCTTTATCTAAAACTTAAAGAATTGAAAGTAAATGAAGTTGATATCCATAAATATGTGAAAAGATGGTTGGTATTTTCAATTTTAACAGGTAGATATTCAGGTTCACCGGAAAGTGTATTTGATTTTGACATCAAACAAATTTCTCAAAAACCATTTGATGAGTACTTGAAAGAAAAAGAAGACGGTGAACTATCTGATGCTTTTTGGAATGCTTCATTACCTCAGAGTCTAGACACTTCTGTTGCAAGTAGTCCTTACTTTCACGTTTTTTTAGCAGCACAGGTAAAAGCCAATGACAGGGGTTTTTTGTCTAAAGATGTTCTGATAAGTGACTTGATCTCTTTACGCGGAGACATTCATCATCTTTTCCCCAAAGATTATCTGAAGAAATTCGGATTAGATAGAAGTAAATATAATCAAATTGCAAATTATGCTTTTATGCAATCTGAAATCAATATCAAGGTTGGCAACAATCCACCTAAAGATTATTTTGGGATTATAACCAAGCAAATGTTCGAAAACAATCGCCAAGTTAGCGGTCTTTCCACTGAACAAGAGCTTTTTGCTAACTTGAGAATGAATTGTGTCCCGACAGAGATAATGCAAATGAACATTGATGACTATTCGGACTTTTTGACTTTAAGACGTAAGCTAATAGCGAATAAAATCAAAGAATATTATTTCTCACTTTGATGAAAGAAAAGAACGAACCGCTATAAGGATTAGACAGTCCCTCTAATAAGAACTGACGGGGAG
Source organism: uncultured Tangfeifania sp. (assembly GCA_964358545.1). Classification (GTDB taxonomy): domain Bacteria; phylum Bacteroidota; class Bacteroidia; order Bacteroidales; family Prolixibacteraceae; genus CAINVV01. Next base: position 32,731 of record CAYHQN010000026.1, read on the forward strand.
CGCCTCTCGCACCACTGTACTTACGGTTCTCGTATACAGCGGGTTCCAGACGCTTCGGTGATAAATTTATAAATGTCAATTTTCTTTTTTAGCTGAACAATTTTGCCACTATTGAGCGTTCACGTATTAAAAAATATTTCGAAAAGGATGAATTTACTAATACAGACATGATAAACATTGGTAACCAAATTGAGTATTGGCGGAACACGGCTGAAAACGATATTGATACAGCTTCGATACTTGTTGCATCCGGCAAATACATCGAAGGAATATTTTTCTGCCACCTCTGCATCGAGAAAATTGTAAAAGCTTTGATCGTAAAGCAAACCGAAAACATTCCGCCAAAATCGCACGATTTGTTCTACCTCGCCGACATTGCAAAAATCGAGATTACCGAAACTCAATCTGATTTCATGCAAATCCTGATGAAATATCAGCTAGAAGGCTGCTATCCCGGATATTACCCCAAAGCTGCATCCCCCGGTAAAATAAATGAGTACCTTTGCCAAACTAAAAATCTTTTACAATGCTTCAGCAAGATGCTATAAATATTGTTCGCCAATATGTTTCGAACCTTAACGATGCCGGGGTGGTGATTTTTAAGGCTTATTTGTTTGGCAGCTATGCCCGCAATCAGGCAAACGAAAACAGCGATATTGACGTACTTCTTGTGTCGGATGCCTTCGATACCGATGATGATGTGATTTTATCCCAACCGTGGTCGCCCAAGTATCGAAAGGATTATCGCATCGAACCTGTTGCAATAGGTCGAAAGCGCTTTCAGACCGATGATAACTCCATTATTTTAGAGATTGTGCGTAAAGAAGGCTTGGAAATAAATTAGAATTGGAAGTGTGTTGCAAGGATCAGTACTTTCCATAACATTTGTTTGCAGAGGATGATTCTGTGTAATGTTTTTTGATCAAGCAAAACAAGAGCCTGATCTTTCCCGTTTGCTATTACCTTTGCCGCAGATAACAAAAGTTTATGATCCCATATCTGCAACTCGACAACCTTACAAAAAGCTGGGGTGACCTTCCGCTTTTCAAAGATATATCCTTCACCATCAACCAGGGCGATAAAGTGGCCCTGATCGCCAAAAACGGCGCCGGGAAAACGACCCTGATGAATATCCTGTATGGCGGTGATATTGCCGACAGCGGGAAAGTCATTTTCAACAACGACATCCGTATCGGGTACCTCCGCCAACTGCCTGAATTGAATCCCGACGAAACAATACTGGAGGCTGCCTTTAGCTCATCCGGAGAGACCATCTCTGCCGTTCGTGAGTATGAAAGTGCCCTGGAAAGCCATGATCCAAAAGCCATCGATAAGGCAATGGATAAGATCAACCGTTTGAATTGCTGGGATTTCGAACTTAAAATCAAGCAGATTCTCACGGAACTCAACATCCACGATCTCCAACAACCCATCCGTGAACTCTCTGGTGGCCAGAAAAAACGCGTTGCCCTTGCCCATGTAATGATTGATGAGCCCGATTTTCTCATTTTGGACGAACCCACCAACCACCTCGATCTGGAAATGATCGAATGGCTGGAACGAACCCTCGAAAAATCCAAATGTACCTTGCTGATGGTCACCCATGACCGCTATTTTCTCGACAGGGTCTGTAACGAAATCATCGAACTGGACGATCAGTCGCTTTTCAGATACAAGGGAAACTACTCCTGGTACGTTGAAAAACGCGATGAACGAATTCAAAATCTTACCCTTGAAATAGACCGTGCCAAAAATCTTTTCCGGACAGAGCTCGACTGGTTACGAAGAATGCCTCAGGCACGTTCGCACAAATCAAAATACCGGACCGAAAATGCCTATATTCTCAAAGAAAAGGCATCGAAACGCCTGGATGAAAAAAAACTGGAACTGGCCATCAATTCGCAAAGGCTTGGCGGTAAAATCATCAATCTCGATCACCTCTCCAAGTCATTTGGCGATATCACCATCCTGAAAGATTTCAGCTACAAATTCGCGAGACACGAAAAAATAGGCATCGTGGGGAAAAATGGATCCGGGAAAAGCACCTTCCTCAACCTGCTTACTGGTCTTTGTCAACCCGATAGCGGAAAAATGGATGTGGGTGAGACAGTCAGTTTTGGATATTTCAGGCAGGACGGCATCCAGTTCTCGCCCGAAAATAGGGTTATCGACATCATTAAAGAGATCGCCGAGGTAGTCGAAATGGGCGATGGCTCAAAACTTAGCGCCTCACAGTTTCTTACCTACTTCCTCTTCCCGCCCGATACCCAGTATTCGCTGGTTGCCAAATTGAGTGGCGGAGAAAAACGGCGATTGTACCTATGCACCATCCTGATGCGAAATCCCAATTTTCTCATTTTGGATGAGCCTACAAACGATCTCGATATCATGACCCTAAATGTACTTGAAGATTACCTGAAATCCTTTTCCGGCTGTACCATCGTAGTCTCACACGACCGTTTCTTTATGGACAAGATTGTGGATCATCTCTTTGTATTCGAAGGGGATGGGGTCATCAAAGACTTCCCGGGCAATTACACGGAGTACCGTGATTGGGAAGAAGATCGGGCCAAGTCAGAACAAAGCAGCATTAAGATTGATAAACCTGTCAGGGAGAAAACGGCGCCTGAAAAGAAAAAACTGAGTTTCAAGGAGAAAAAGGAGCTGGATGACCTGGAGAAAGAGATCAGTCACATGGAAAAAGAGAAGAAGAATTTAGAGAAGGAACTCAACTCAGGCACGCTAGCAGCCGATGCACTGCACAAAAAATCGATTCGCTACGGCGAAATAAACTCGCAGTTGGAAGAGAAGGAGTTTCGATGGCTGGAGTTGTCTGAATAAGTGGATAGGCAACAGATTGCTTCGTCGTTCCTCCTCGCAATGACAACTGTTAATGGAGAAGATGCGGAATGCGGGGGTAGCGAAGCAATCTCCATCATTCTAGTCACTTACTGAGATCAAATACTTTTTGAACTCCCCAAACCCCACCCCCATTTCAACCGTCTTCTTCTCTCCTTTCATGAATTCCTGCAACCGTTCAGGCATGGGAACATTTCCCTTTCCGATGATTTCCTCAACGGTTTCGGTGAATTTTGCAGGATGGGCGGTTTCCAGGAAAATTCCAACTTCATCCGGTTGAAGTTGTTCTTTTAAGGAACGGTAAGCCACAGCCCCATGTGGATCGCAAAGGTATCCGGTATGTTTGTAACAGGTTGCCAGGCTCTCTTTGATCTGCTCGTCGGTATAGGATGTTCCGCTCATCACACCACATATCCAGGTATGGTCGTGTCCGAAAAGATCAAGGATCCGGGCAAAATTGCTTGGATCACCTACATCCATGGCGTTGGCAATGGTAGGAACTGAGGGTTTTGTTTTGTAAACTCCCGTTAGCAAATAATTGTAAACCACATCATTGCTATTGTTGGCAGCAATAAAGCGGGAAACGGGCAACCCCATCCTTTTGGCAATCAGTCCGGCAGTTAGGTTGCCGAAATTTCCGCTTGGGACGGAGAAAACTATTTTTTTGTGCTTCCCTTTCAATTGGGCAACCGCATTGAAGTAGTAAAATGCCTGTGGCAGAAAGCGGGCTACATTGATGGAATTGGCAGAAGTAAGCACCATTTTTCGTTGCAGTTCCTCATCCATGAAGGCCGATTTCACCAGGGCCTGGCAATCGTCGAAAGAACCATCTACTTCCAGGGCTGTGATATTCTGCCCCAGTGTGACAAACTGTTTTTCCTGGATCTCACTCACTTTACCTTTGGGATAAAGTACATGCACCCTGATTCCTTCAATTCCAAGAAAGCCGTTGGCTACGGCACTACCGGTATCTCCTGATGTTGCGACCAGCACATGTACTGTTTGTTTCTCTTCGGAAAGAAAATGTGCCAGCATCCGTGCCATGAAACGCGCACCTACATCTTTGAAAGCAAGTGTGGGACCATGGAACAACTCCAGTGAATAAATGGAAGGCTCCACTTCAACAAGCGGAGTATTGAAAATGAGCGTTTCGTAAACGATCTCTTTCAGCTTTTCGGTAGGGATATCCTCTCCAAAAAAACTGGCAGCCACCCGATAGGCCATCTCCTGAAATGTCAGGTTCCCCATCTGTGCAAAAAAAACAGGATCAAGCTCGCTGATGGTTTCAGGCATGTACAAACCGCGATCCGGTGCAAGGCCTTTGGTGACTGCGGCCCGGAGATCAACTTCAGGCGAAAGCCTGTTGGTACTGTAGTATTTCATGATAATTTCATAATTGGGAAATTGTGAAATGTGAAAATGTGAAAATTAAAAAGGCATTTGCCCGAAGCGATCATTTTCACATTTTCACATTTCCCAATTTTCAAATTTGTTTCAAAAGCGCTTCCATGAACTGCTTGCCACTAAGTATGCCGAAGCTTCCTTGTTTGGCAGCCGCTTCGTCATACCGATCAACTGCATCCGGTTCCGTTCCCGGACGATAGATGGTGAATGGAACTGCATCCCTGGTGTGCGTCCGAAGTTTCCAGGGGGTTGGATGATCAGGCAACAAGGCAATGGTCACGGGCTCTTCCATTTCTGAGCAAGCCTCCATTAGCTGTTTGAGGATACGGTGATCGAGGTATTCAATACAACGAAGTTTTAACCCGTAATCGCCTTCGTGACCCGCTTCATCGCTCGCCTCCACGTGCAGGTAAACGAAATCGTGGTCTTCAAGCGCTTTGATGGCCGCCTCTGCCTTTCCTTCATAATTGGTGGTATAGAGACCGGTCGCACCCTCGACTTTGATCACATCGAGCCCGGCATAGACGCCAATGCCCTGAATCAGGTCGACAGCTGAGATCACAGCGCCACGCTGAATGCCAAAGAGCTCCTTCAAACTTTTCATGGCAGGTTTGTATCCAGGAGACCATGGCCAAATGGAGTTGGCAGGATCTTTGCCCAGCGACTTCCTGGTAAGATTGACCGGGTGATTTTCCAGCAATTCATTGGAACGACTGATCAGCTCATTTAAAAGCTGAACTGTTGCCTGGCCTGAGTTATTGGTCGATTTTGGCAGCAATGGATGATATATTTCCCCCGGAACATCATGGGGCGGCGTACACGCAACATTCTTATTGCCTCCTTTGATGACAAGCAGGTGGCGGTAAGAAACGCCTGTATAAAAATGGACCTGATCATTACCCAAATGTTCGTTCAGGTATTGTATCAGCTGATCAGCCTCTTCAGTAGAAATGTGACCTGCCGAGTGGTTCAGAATGATATCGCCGGTGAGTGTCACCAGATTGCAACGCATCGCCAGATCGCCTTCCTGTAGTTCAACACCAATGCTGGCGGCCTCGATGACCCCGCGGCCCTCGTAGACTGCCTCAACATCATAGCCCAGAACAGCCAGGTTAGCCACTTCACTACCAGGATGGAGGGAATCAGGAATGGTTTTCAGGACCCCGCTACGGCCCATTTTCGCGAGAAGGTCCATGTTGGGTATTCGGGCTGCCATGAGCGGGGTCTTTCCCCCATGTTCCGCTTCAGGCTGATCAGACATGCCATCGCCAAGTAAAATGATATACTTCATCTAAAATTATTCAAGGTTTATTACTTTTTACGCATTTAGCGGACAATGGTTTTAATGTGAAAATTGGAAAATGTGAAAATGTGAAAATGATCGCCACGATCAAATGCCTTTTTAATTTTCACATTTTCACATTTCCCAATTTTCACATTTGTTCCTAGATATTTGCAACTTTGATCAGATCAGCAAATACGCCTGCAGCCGTAACAGCCGCCCCGGCACCGTAGCCTTTGATGAGCATCGGTGATTCATTGTAACGTTCTGTGGTTAAGAGCACTATGTTATTACTTCCTTCAAGGTCGTAAAAAGG